>JAMFSL010000033.1 GCA_026225275.1 Puia dinghuensis | reverse complement strand
GGCAACCGATAGAAAAGAGGCGTATCTGAAAACGGCCGCCGACAAGGAAAGATCATCGCCGCCACGACCTCGTAAACGAACGCGTCACCTGCCCGCCCAGCCTGACCGAGATCGCAGCAGCCGTCGGACTCAATGAATACAAGCTGAAACGCGGGTTTAAAGAAACCTTCCAAACCACCGTATTCGGCTATCTCACCGCACAGCGCCTCCTCCTGGCCAAACGATACCTGCTCGATACCGACAAGACAGCCGCCGAAATAGCCTTCGACCTCGGTTATGCGACGCCCCAGCATTTCAACCACGCATTCAAAGCGTATTTCGGCCACACTCCCGCTAACGCTAGAAAGAATCCGTAAAACGCAATCCCGAAAGGCCCCGATGTCTTAATATTGTAAAAACGACACAACTATGAGCCAACCGCTGATTGTAACAAATACCATCACCCTCAACGCCCCCGCCGTCAAAGTCTGGAATGCCCTCACCAATCCCGCCGAGACCAAAAAATACATGTTCGGCTGTGAAGCCCTGTCCGATTGGAAAGAAGGCAGCCCGCTGATCTGGAAGGGAACTTTCAATGGAGTCGAAATTGTGGCCGTTAAAGGCACCGTCAAAAAGATCCGCCCCGGTCAATACCTCGAATACACCGTTATCGATCCCAATAACCCGGCCATCCCCGATCTTCCGGAAAACTACCTCACCGTCACCCTGGATCTGAAGGAGCAGGACGGTCAAACCCTGCTGACCGCAACCCAGGGAGACTACAGTACCGTCGCGGATGGCGACAACCGCTATAAGCATACCGTCGACGGCGGCGGCTGGGCCCCGATCCTCGATGCCATCAAAAAACTGGTGGAAAGCGGAGAATAATCTCGGGTCCGCTCGCTATTCGGCCGCCTGTCTGGCCTTCACCGCTGCCAGACCCTGTTGATCCTTGTCGATCTCATCCTGCTGCTCCTTCCGGCTAGTCTTGTTCTCCTCCATGTCCGCCTGCGTTTTGCGGATCTTCTTTTCCAGGCTGCCCTGATCGTCGATCAGCCGGTTGAGTTTCTTTTGACTTTTTTTCTTCGTATCCTCATCGGCATTGATATTCGTCTGCAACTCTGCGGCGGCCTTCACCTGGTCGGCCTGGTTCCCCGCCAGATCCGATTGCAGCCTGCGTAACTTTTTATCCAGATCCGTCGAGTCATTGATCAATGCATTCATTTTTTGCTGCGCCTTATTAAGGCCTTCCTGCCGGCTGTTGAGCTGCAGTCGCGTGTTGTAGACATCCATAAAAATGGCCAGGCTATCAAGGAACAGCCTGGCTTTGTCTATCCTGTCGCTATCGCCCTGAGTACGAACCAAAAGATCCTGGTTCTTTTGCACCGCCAGTAAATTCAGTAAAGTCATATCTTTCTCTTTCCGGCCGGCAGGATCGGTGGAGAAATAAAGATCACTCCCGGCGGTATCCGAATTGTCAAGCGGGACACCCCTGAATACAATGAGCCCGCTCGTAGTTGATTTTTTAAAACCTTTCGCCGTCATATACTCTTTTAAGCCATCTTCCACGGAACCGGCATTATACGGCAGGCGGATCGTAGCTGCCGGCTGCCTGGCATTCCGGTATTCGATCTGTCCGACATAAGCCTGGGCAAAGGCGCCGGTTCCGCAGAAAAGGCCAAGGATAAGGAGGAGGCAGGTTGTCTGAAATCTTTTATAGATCAGCAAATAGATTTTTGTTCGCATATTTCTTGTATTTGTTCGACTAAAAATTAACTCGTCTACCGTCTCGATCGCCAGCGCCGGGTCCTGCAGATATGTATAGGCAAATATCAGCAGGTCCTCGCCATAGCTTTTATAGAGTCGCATGAACGCATTCATTTTCCTTTCTTCCAGGGCAAGGAGCAAGCGTTCCTCCTCTTGCAATTCGTCAATTTTCATATGCATAGACCTGACTTAGTATGTCCATAAACGTTAATAGCAAAAACCGATAATAAGACACAAAAGATCCTTCTCATAAACTACAGATAGTTTTTGACTTGCATGATTGAAACATAAAATGAAAACCGGCAGAATGCAGCCATGGTGGCTATGCCTGGATAGTAGACATGAGGGTTACGGGCGTGTATATGGCAATATCGCGCTGGTTCGTGAGCTTCACAAAGCGATGGTAGATTGCATAGCCTTCCTATGCAGCCTTTCTATAAAGACTGCGCAAAATGCACTTTCGTTTCAGGGGATCCGAAATTTATTTTATTTCGAAAGTTGCGTCGACTAGTAGGAAATATTTATAAGATTGTAGATATTTGCACATGGATCCCACACGAAACGCGAACCCCATCTTTGAAGTCTTAGCTGAGAACGCGTCCAAAGGAGATGACAAGTCCTTCCAAATTATTTACGATACCATAGCCGGAAAAATGTACAGCTTATGCCTGCGCTATGCCGGTAATGCCAACGATGCAAATGACTGGTTTCAGGAGGCATTTGTAAAATTATACAAACACTTGTCTTCCTTTCGGGGTGATGGTTCATTCGAAGGTTGGGCAAGAACTGTCTTCGTCAGCACCTGCCTCGACGGAATTAAAAAACGGAACCTCTTACTACCCGGTTTGCCGGAGGGAATGGACAAAGCCTCCGACGACCTGACCGGATACGACAAATTGACCAACGACGACCTCGTACGCGCCATCAGACAATTGCCGGATGCCTACCGTACCGTCGTCAACCTGCATATGGTAGAAGGGTACAGCCACCGAGAAATCGGTGAATTGATGAATCTTTCGGAGGAAGGCAGCAGATCACAACTATTTCGAGCACGGGTTTTGCTTCAAAAAATGCTGAAAAAAGACTGATGGACAACCGACCCGACATATGGAGCCGCTTACAGGATCACGAGATGACTCCCCCAAAGGAGTTGTTCGACCGGTTGCTTCTTGCCATCCGTGCAACACATGCCCGTACAGATAATCCGCCCGTGAATCCTCCATCCCTCCATGCCCCGGCTGAAAACGGGATCCGCAGCCTCGAAAGATTACAGCAATACACCACTCCGCCTCCTGCCTTCATACAGACAGCTATCAGAAATTCGACCATCGGTTCCGGGTCCCGACGCTTTGGCTGGTTCCCCCGTTTTCGTTTTTTCTATGCCGCCATAGCTGCATGCCTGGTAATAGTCTCCGGGATAGTCGTCTACCGGATGAGTACCTCCCGTCAACCCCATATAAAGGATGTCGTCGGGAAAACTACGACACCTGCTTCCGTCTCGCCGGTACAGCAAGATGCACCCGGGCCGCTGAATCCCGCAGAAGATAGTTCCGGTGCGGCAACCGCCGTGACCGGTAATGCAACCGATTCGACCTTCACCGCCTCAACCGTCGCTAATATAACGCCAGGCATTAACCGCCAGCAGGTATGGTATATTGATCATCGATCCTTTCCCCTCGTCGATAACGACCTGCTGGTCACTTTGACCAGCTTTAAGTATCCGGAAATTGCCGACCACGTCGGCAAGGCCAGTGACCAGGCCATGAAAATACGTCTCGATCAGTATACCAATATTGTCATTTCAAAAGAGGTAGTAACCATGATAAAGGAAATGTACGAGACCCGTTCCAATGGCAAGCCTACCCGTAAGGCCAGGAAAATGAAAGGCAGACTGGAAGACTGGAAAAAGGCGGATGAAAAACATTTCGACAGTACCGCCTTTTTTAATGCGGCAGACCCGATCGACCTGGCGGAGTTTATCTTCAAGTGACCATCACCTAAACCATCAGCATGCGGCCCATCCTTCTTTTTATCATCACCATCCTTTGTAGCCTGTCTTTCCGGCCTCCATCGCCAGCACTCCTCTCCCAGAGCGAAAAGGATATCACCATTCCCTATTCCATCACCATTACCTCCCGGCGGTCCGGGACCGGTATTGCCGAAACCTACAATGGTGGCATCGAGACCCTCTTTGCCGGTGCTCATATGGCGAGATTGCGTCTGGTCAGCCTGATGCGCATCCAGAGTGTTTTCGTTGTCATCGACAAAGGACTCTTGAAGAACGTGACCATGATCAAAGAATCCGGAAATATCAAACACAGAGCAGCTTTCACCCAGATCCAATGGATGCAATACAATAAAAAATATACCGGCTCCTCCTGTCAGTTTACCCGGGATACCGCCATTGTCCTCAATCATGTTTGTAAAAAAGCCATCATCCTGCTCAGGGACGGCCGGCAATTGATAGCTTATTATACGCCAGCCATTCAAAGACCTGCCTTTTCGTACCTGGAACCTGCCTTTTCCAAAATCCCCGGTCTGGTATTGAAATATACCTACACCTATAAGAAAAAGACCATCACCTACACCGCAACGTCCATCAGCAATACTCCCATCAGCGCCGATATCTTTCGAATCGATTGATTCTATGGTCATTAGATAAGCGGAATCCATAATTTGACAAAAAACCCTAGCTTTCCCTTATGAATGGAAGGGATCGGATATGGATCTTGGTGGCGCGCAAATTTGCCGGTGAGGCTACAGAGGAAGAATTGAAAGAACTGGAACAATGGCAACGCCAGCACCCCGACGATGTCTACACCCTTCAGATCCTCTCCGATATATTGAATATGAAACAGCCGCCGACAGATACGTCAGCGGCAGAACGCGCCTTCGATGAACATATGCTCCGCCTCGAGGAACACTCAGCCCTCGCGCAACAGCCCACTGCCCACTCCCAGCCGGCCGCCGCCCAGCCCGCTGGCGCCCTCTTCTCCCAGTCGCCCGCCGCCAACCCCTTCTCCCCGCAAAGCACCACTACCCGCCACGCCGATATCCTCCGCAATTATATGCTGGTCGCCTGGCGCAGCTTTTCCCGTAATAAAGTCTTTTCCGCCCTCAACGTCAGCGGTCTGGCCATAGGTATCGCCAGCGCCGTACTACTTCTGCTATGGATCTGGAACGAAGTAAGCTCAGACCGCTTCCACAAGAACGGCGACCGCATTTATGCCGTCATGACCCGCTCTGTTATCAACGGCAGGATCGAATGCTGGGGAGCTACTCCTATGGTGCTGGGACCGGTTCTGCAATCAACATATCCGCAACAGATCGAGCAGGTCGTTCGCACCAATTGGGTAGGGGCTTTTATCCTCACCTCCGGCGATCAGCACATTCAGTCCTATGGCTACCTGACCGACCCCGGCTTCCTGACCATGTTCAGCTTCCCTCTGATCCAGGGCGATGCAATGACAGCCCTCAGTTCTCCCCATTCCATCGTACTGACAGCGCACACGGCTAAAAGACTCTTCGGTACCGCTAACGCTCTTGGACAGGAGTTACGGATCGACAGCAACGCCATCTTTAAAGTGACCGGCGTCCTCGCCGATCTGCCTTCCAATACCCAGCTTCAGTTTGACTACCTCGTGCCCTGGAGCTATACCAAAGAAGTAAATTGGGAAGATCATAGCTGGGCCAGCACCCATATCTCT
Source organism: Puia dinghuensis (assembly GCA_026225275.1). Taxonomy (GTDB): domain Bacteria; phylum Bacteroidota; class Bacteroidia; order Chitinophagales; family Chitinophagaceae; genus Puia; species Puia dinghuensis_B. The sequence continues at coordinate 6,624 of JAMFSL010000033.1, read as the reverse complement.
ACGATGGTACTGCTCCGGCGTGGTGTCACCGAGACCGAGGCCGACAGCAACATCCGGAACATCGTTCGGGCCAATGATCCCGCCGTCAATAATGATATTTTCCTCCATCCCATTCGTAAATGGAGGCTCTGGTCGGAGTTTGAAAATGGTAAGATCGTAGGCGGCGAGATCCGTTTTATCCGCCTGTTGATCCTTGTCGCCGCATTTATCCTGCTCATAGCCTGTATCAATTATATGAACCTTGGTACAGCCCGCAGCATGCGCCGGGCCAAGGAGGTAGGTATCCGTAAGATGATCGGAGCCGGAAAAGTCTCACTGGTCAGCAGGTTCATCGGCGAATCGGTACTGACCGCTTTGCTGGCGGGACTCATCGCGCTGGCCGTCGTCCAGTTGGCCCTTCCCTGGTTTAATCGCATGGTCGATACTTGCCTCTTCATCCCATATGCCAATCCGTGGTTCTGGCTGTTGGCTATTGGTTTCCTGCTGTTCACCGGCCTGCTGGCCGGCAGCTATCCTGCCTTTTATTTATCTGCCTACAATGCAGTACAGATCCTGAAAAACAATATTAAAGGAGTGAATGGAATGCTGGGACCCCGTAAGATCCTGGTCGTGCTACAATTTACCTTTGCCATCGCCTTTATCATTTGTACCATCGTCATCTATAAGCAGATCAGCTTCATCCGCCACAGGGATATCGGCTACAACCAGGATCATCTTGTCTTTACCTGGGTGAAAGGCGAGGTTAGAAAGCGATTCGAAGCTATCAGCGGCGAACTGCTCAACAGCGGCGCGGCGACAGCCGTGATCCGTACCAATTCTCCCATTACCGATATCTGGAGCAGCTCCGACGACTATGTATGGTCCGGCAAAAAAACCGGCGACCGCAGCTCGTTTATCGAGTTCTATTCCGATCACGGCTTTGTCTCTACGCTTGGCCTCAGGCTCATCGCCGGCCGCGAGATAGATATCCGGCGCTATCCTTCAGATTCCTCCGCCATCGTCTTGACGGAATCCGCTTTGCGGTTGATGGGCTTCACCCGTCCGCTGGGCCAGCATATCCATAATCTGGATAAAGATTGGCATGTCGTCGGCGTCATCCATGATTTCGTGACGGGGACCCCATTCTATCCCATCTCTCCCGTCGTGATCAAAGGACCTATCAAACTGTCCGGCAACTATTGGTTCGGCACTATCACCTGCAAGCTCAACGAACGCTTGCCCATCAACGAGAGTATCGAAAAGGTGACCGCCGTCTTTAAGAAATACAATCCCGACTACCCCTTCGACTATCATTTTATCGATGATTTCTATGCCGAAAAATTCGAGGGTTCGAAAAAATCCGGGTCGCTGGCAGCCTGGTTCGCAGGATTGAGCATCTTCATCTCCTGCCTGGGCTTGTTCGGACTGGCTGCCTATACCGCCGAGAACAGGATCAAAGAGGTCGGTATCCGCAAGGTGCTCGGCGCCTCCATTCTCCAGATCGCCTCCCTGCTGTCAAGGGATTTTCTTATTCTGATACTCGTGGCCTTTGCCATTGCGGCGCCCATCGCCTGGTGGTACATGAACTACTGGCTCAGCGACTACCCTTACCGCGTCGGGATCAGTTGGTGGATATACGCTCTGGCCGGTGCGCTGACCGCCCTGATTGCAGCCGGCACCATCGGCATCCAGGCCGTCCGTGCCGCAAAGACCCGGCCTGTCAATACGCTTCGTACGGAATAGCGCCCCGCGTCCTCCCCGTCCGCACCTCCGCGCCGCCTCCAATCCGCGCTGCACTCGCCAATCCGGTGGTCAGCCTAAAGGCCACAGGATAACGTACACCCGCTGTATCACAGCCGGACAGCCCAAGAGAGAAAAATATATATAAATACCTGACTAGTAGCCCCATAATAAACTGGCATTTTATTGGCGGCAGTACTCCCATGTTCAGGAACTACCTAAAAATCGCCGTCCGCAACCTGTTGCGCAATAGGATCTTTTCCGTCATCAACATCTGCGGCCTCGCCATCGGCATGGCCAGTGCCCTGCTTATACTGCTGTGGGTGCAGAACGAGCTCAGCATGGACAGGATATATCCAAAAACGGACAGAACATACCTGCTCTGTAATCGCGATAAATTATTTAATGGTGAGATGTGGGCCTGGGACCAGACCCCTAAGGTATTGGCTTCGGTGCTCAAAAAAGACTTCTCTGGCGTCGAAGACGCCGTTCGCTTTACCAGTACCAGTAACCTGACCTCCGTCGGTTCGAAGAACCTCAACTCACAAGGCGCCTTTGCCGACAGTGGCTTCTTGTCCGTGTTCGGCTTTCCCCTGCTCCACGGTGACCCGGCCCACTCCTTAGCCGGACCTTACAATATCGTCCTCACCCAATCGCTGGCCCAACGCCTGTTCGGTAAGGCCGACCCGATGGGCCAGACCGTACGGATCGACAATGACGACAACTACACTGTGACGGGTGTCCTCAGGGACCTGCCCACCACCACTTCTTTCCAGTTCGACTACCTGCTGCCCTGGTCTTTCATCACCCGCATGGGCTGGGACGACCAGTATTGGGGTAATAACTCCATCTATACCTATGTGCTGCTCAAGCCTGCCGTAACGCAAGGCGCCTTCGACAAGCAGGTGCGGAATGTCACTACCCGGCATTCGAAAGAGACCGCAGAGGTCTTCACCCAACCAATGAGCCGCCTGCACTTGTATGCAAAATCTGAAAATGGCCTGATGGTAGCCGGCAAAGTCATTACCGTCCGCCTTTTTTCAGTGATTGCCGCCTTTATCCTACTCATCGCCTGCATCAACTTCATGAACATGAGCACCGCCCGCAGTGAAAAACGGGCCCGGGAAGTAGGTATCCGCAAGGTTGTGGGCGCGTATCGGGGCTCCCTCATCGCCCAATTCATCGGCGAAAGCATCCTCCTCTCCGGACTGGCTTTCATCATTGCCTTGTTCCTCATCCAGATCTGCCTGCCCGCATTCAACCAGTTGGTGGGTAAACAGCTCGCCGTACCATACGACGACATGAAATTCTGGTTATTTGCCCTTGGATTCATCCTCTTTACCGGGCTCCTCGCCGGCAGCTATCCTGCCTTTTATCTGTCCTCCTTCCGCCCCGTCAGCGTCCTGAAAGGAACTTTCAATAGGGCCGACGCCTTGATCACCCCGCGTAAAATATTGGTCGTACTGCAATTCTCGTTTGCCATCATGCTGGTCATCTGCACACTGATCATCCGGCGCCAGATCCAATATGGCCTCGATAGAGATGCCGGCTACAACCGCGATCACCTCGTCTATGCCCCCACGCCGGGCAGCGCATATGATCATTATGATGGGATCAAACGCGACCTTCTCAACAGCGGCGCCGCCACCGCCGTTACCAGATCGCCCGCTCCTATAACCAGGCATTGGAGCGATTCCTACGGATATACCTGGAAAGGAAGTACAAAAGAGGATGAAAGAAAGGATTTTTTGGGCTATGCTGCACAGGACGATTTCACAACGACCATGGGCATTACCCTCTTGCAGGGGCGCGATATCGACATTAATAAATATCCCACTGATAGCACCGCTCTACTGCTCAATGAGTCAGCTGTTAAAGCAATGCACCTGGACAACCCCGTCGGTCAGATCGTCGCCAAGCAAGGTGAGGGGACATACCATGTGGTGGGAGTGATAAAAAATTTCATCCTCGAATCGCCATTTACCAGCCAGGTCGCGCCGATGATGATTGCCGGGCCGTATCATGTCTACTGCGAAGGCCTGCACTTCAGGCTGAATCCCGCGAATTCAACAGCCGCAAACCTTGCGCTCGCCGAAAAGATATTTCATCGGTATAATCCCAGCTATCCCTTCGAATATAGCTTTACAGATGAGGCATATGCCAAAAAATTCAGGGATGAACAGCAGATCGGTAAATTATCTGCTCTGTTCGCCGGCCTGACCATCTTCATCTCCTGCCTGGGATTGTTTGCCCTCGCGGCCTATATGGCCGAGAACCGGACCAAGGAGATCGGTGTCCGCAAAGTGTTGGGCGCCAGCGTGACAAGCATCACGACGCTGCTGACAAAAGACTTTATTCAATTGGTGATGATCGCATTCCTGGTGGCGGCCCCCCTGGCCTGGGTCGTCATGAACAAGTGGCTGCTCACCTACAGCTATCGCATTAGCATCGGGTGGGACATCTTTGCGCTATCAGGTATGCTGGCCTTGCTCATTGCCGCGGCGACCGTCAGCTACCAATCCATCCGCGCCGCCCTTGCCAACCCCGTGGACAGCCTCAGATCTCAATAAGTCCGTGGACCTGCGCCCTCGTCGGTCTCACGAGCCCGCCCCGCATCTACGCCACTTCGACGATCCTCTTATCTGCCTGCTTATCCAAATAAGCGTTCGGATTATGCTGAATAGCACCCTTCGGCAACCATTCATACCAGATACCGAGGTCTTTCTTGATGATATTGACATAGAACTCCGGCAGTTCATTCGTCTCGCCTTCAAAATAAGCCCGGAAGGAAGAGTCATTCACCAGATTCTCGCGGACCTGGCGATAAAACCTCATCCGCCCATATCCTTCAGAAGAGACAGCCCGCATCACATTCATCCACCTCGCCGTCGTATTTTTATTATTCTTCCACCGGCGATAAATGGCGCGCGGCGAGAAAGAATATTCCGTCAGATCGATCACCTTGTCGTAAAAATCCACCCACTCGTAATTCTTGGGCTTGATATTCATCGCCAGATGATTATTCAGGAAATGGAAAGGGAAGGGGAGGACCCGTCCCTCACGCTGATAACCCAGGTTTAACGGAGCGGCCTCGCCAAAACATGTCAGCAGCGAATACCCCGGGAAAGCATTGGGGGACAGATCGATAAATTTTTTCGTTAGCTCAAAAGGCTCCGCCCCTGCATCGCTATCCAATCCCATCACAAAATTCGTTTGCACATAAGGGACATAATCGAAGATCATATTGACGTGCTCCGCTACCTGTTTCACCTTCTCTTCGCCCGTCGTCTTCGCCGTGCGCGACTTCCCACCCAATTCATACCAGGTCTCAACACCAGGCAGAAGCGCCGTAAAGCCGTTTTCCTTGAACACTTTCAAATGCTTCTCCGTAATGATCGACAACGAACTCTCCGCAACGAAGCTGAAACTGCCCGGCTTTGCCGCTGCCGCCACTGCATCCATGCTTTCCTGGAACCGGACGCCGAAATTCGGATCATGCCAGGCAATCATCGGTTTCTTGAACTTCGTCAGCAGAAATTGCAGATCTTCTTTGATGAGCTGGAAGCTCAATGGCTGATAAGGCACCGTCGAATCGATACAAAACGAACAAGTATAGGGGCAGCCCATACTGCCGATCATCGGGACGATCTTCAGTAAAGGCGCTTTCTTCAAAGTGGCTTCGATGTATTTCCACCGCTCCCTGACGCCCGGCAGCGAATGGGGTTGCTTGCCGCTCGTGAGATACATTCCTTCCTGCCCCTGCGGCTGACAGTCTTCCAGTATCTCGCTGATAGTGGTTTGATTAGTGAATCCCAGCACATAGTCGAAATACTGAAGCGAGTCATCCGGATAGCACCGCGCATGCGGACCGCCAAGCACCGTCACAACACCCTTTGTCCGAAAATAATTACTAATGGAATAGGCCAGTAAGGCAGCCTGCGTGAAGCTACTGATAAATACGATATCGACATTTTCAGGTAATTCCTTTGTGAGATCTTCCCGCCCCGTATAACAGATCATACTTACCTCGTGCCCTGCCTGTTCACACCACGTAGCGATCACCTGCGGCATGATACTGGCCAGGTTGGCATACATGATTTTTCCCCATAGAGTATTGGTGGGTCCTTTGCAAACCAGATCGATTATTCCGACCCGTAGCTTTTTTGTCATAACGAATGGATATTTTTTTTAGATTTTAGCATCCTAGTCCTACTCGCTTCCATTTTAATGATGCGATTGGTCCACAGTAAGCCAGAAAGCATGGCGATTTATACGTAAGGACCGGGTAGAAAAATGCCAGGTCAGAATATACTGAAGGCCATTTAACCGACTGAAAGATACAGCTATAACGCGGTGTGGGATAATTTATTTAGGCTTAGGGATGTTAATAATGTATCAACATTTACAGGTTTTCGGCTACACGACGTAAATTTGGTCTGACGATCCCCTGACTGATAGAAAATAACATTTATATGAGAAATATTGGCCTTATCCTATTGGTTATATCTTGTACCATTTTTGCCTGCAAAAAGAAAGACCTTCAGCTCCTGCCTGCCCTTACCACCACAGCTATCAGTAATATCACCGACAGCTCAGCTGTGAGTGGCGGCACTTTCACCGCCATTGGCAACGTCAGCATATCCGCCTATGGCATGGGGTGGGCGACCACTGCTAACTTTTCCACCGCCACGGAATCCGTAGATGGCGCCGGAACGAGCAACTTTGCCAGTAACCTCACCGGATTGCTGCCTGCTACCACCTATTACGCCCGCGCCTATGCCATTGCAGGCAAGGACACGGTGTACGGAAATACGCTTCAATTTATGACTTATTGATGCTTTCGGCAGCCCGGAATTGGACTCGGTTTTTTCATTATTTTCCCAACGCCGAGGCAATTCTGCACGT
>JAMFSL010000245.1 GCA_026225275.1 Puia dinghuensis | reverse complement strand
TGATTGCACGATTCATGGCTGAATATACAAAATTTATAAAATTGACGAAGCCGGAAGAACCTGTCGGGGACTTCGAACACGTTTATGCGTTCCAATGTGGCACACCAATTTACCGATATCGCCATATAGCTGTTTTGAACTACGCCAAACCCGATAATTTATAATTGCTTACAAATGTCAAACTTTCAACAAGTTTTGAAAAGTGTTCGAACCAATTCCCCGAGACGGTACATGGCCTTTGTGGCACGAAATTCTGGAAGCCATCTCGTTAAGAGATGGCTTTTCGCTTTTATATTTACCCTTTTATAGTCTAAGTAATTTTCAATATGTTCGATTCACCGGACTACATTTTGTGAGGCGCTTCTCTTTGATTGCCTGGCTATTTATTCGGGATCAGTCAATTAAAGTTGTGATTCTACCTCGCTCCTATTCAGGAAAAGTTCCCAGAACTTATCCGCGACAATAGCGAGGGAATGTGTCGCGCTTTCCGGAGTAACCTCATTAGTGATCGTCAACGTGCCCAAATAAATCCCGTCAGCTTTGAGAGGGTCGTGGAGCTGTAAAGCAAGGTTGCGGATGCCTGCTTTTCCAATGGAAAGGGAGCCATACATTGGATGAGGGTGATTAGCCAATCCCCCGCCGGTAAAAAGAACCGCCCCCCCATTTTTCTTAAGATCGTTATAAAGAAATTTGACGCTTTCCAACGCTGCTCCAACGTTTACTTTGAAGTCAGTTGCAAGCTCTTCTGCTGTCTCCGACAGAATATCCTTTACTTTTATGGCAGCGGCATTATATAATAGGACGTTTACGCCGCCCAGCTTCTGCTTCAGGTCCGAGATTGCCTTTTGTAGTGCAGGTGTATCAGCGACATCGGCAGTGCTGGAGAATGCAGTGATTCCTTTCTTAGTCAACCCGTTTATAATAGACTTAGCCGTTTCTGCATTACGGTTAATGAGTCCTATACTATAACCCTCCCGACCGAATTTTTCCGCCATGGCTGTACTGATTCCCGGGCCAGCGCCAATAATTAAAATCGATTTGCTCATTTTTCTACTTGTTATTGATATAACAAAATTAGTCTCGGGTATTTGCTCTGCTGTTATAAAGAACAATCAATATGCTGCGAAAATCAATCCATCTTGCGTCTGAATAAGTTAGGGGAAATCCGGCTGTTTTTCTTGAAGAAATTAATAAAGTGGGGCAGCTCATCAAATCCAAGACAAAAGCCTATTTCCGAAACCGTCCATTGTGTATACTTTAAAAGCTCACGCGCCTCTTGCATTTTACGATCAGCAATAATGGCCGAAGTCGTTTTCCCGGTAGTCTCCTTTAAAGCTTTGTTCAGATGATTCACGTGAATATTTAATTGCGTGGCGAATTCAATGGGAGACCTGAATTCAATATGCCGGGAAGGGGACTCAATAGGGAACTGACGTTCCAGTAACTCTATAAATAATGACGAAATGCGGTCAGCGGCACTGACATGCTGACTCACCGCCGAGGCCGGCTGCATTTTCAAAGCCGCGTGAATCAAATCATACGTGCAATTCCTCAATACATCGTACTTGTAAATAAAATCAGACTCTATCTCCGTAAGCATTCTGGAAAATATGGCTTCAATTGCCTCCGCCTGCTGATCCGCGAGCAAGAACACAGATTGCCCCCCTGTCATAAAGACCGGGTAATTCTGAAGGGAGGTCATATTTGACCGGTGCAAAAAATCTTCCGTAAATATGCAAAACATCCCGAGCTGTTCTTCGCTTAAATGCTCCCAACGGTGAGGAACATTAGGGTTGGTGAACACCAGTGCATTCCGTTCTATAGAAATCATTTTGTCCGCATAATGATACTTATTGCGGCCAGATACCAGGCTGATTTTGTATAATTCCCTGCGTCCATGGGAAGGGCACTTCGTCATTCCATCACTCAGATCGTGGAGATTAAAGACATTGAAATGGCCCAACTCCCGTTTGATATTTTGAGGAACAAAATTAAAATGCTTCCGGTAGAAACTTTCAATTGTATGGAGGCTTTCCATAACGCAAGCTACAAAATTCAAAGTCCCCCCGGTTTTATGACACGCCGTGTCATATTCTACATACCAGAAATCCATTAAGCACCTCCCTATCAACCAATTATAAATGTCTTGATAAATAAAATCTGTTGCACAAACCGCTCGAAAGGTTCGAACTGGCTCCCCCAAGCGGTACTCTCCTTAATATAAAGCCGAAATCATTGATTTCGGCTTTTCCATTTTATTAGGCGCATTAGCCCTTATTGAATGTCTTTTTCTCCCCCCGTTTACCCAAAAAACGTTCGCTAGTTTTACAAAAAGAAATTATGCGAAAGATTATCGTTACCGAATTCATCACCCTCGATGGTGTTGTCGAGGCGCCCGGTGGCAATGAAACCCCTCATCCTCATGGCGGTTGGCAATTTAAATACCATCATCCGGAAACCGGCCAGTACAAGGTTGATGAGCTTGCTGGCGTAGACGCCCTGTTATTGGGCAAAACCACATACGAAGTATTCGCCGGGTACTGGCCCGGACAGACCGGCGGCGAATTCGCCGACCCCATTAACCGGCTGCCGAAATATGTCGTATCCCGGAGCCTGCAAAAGGCGGAGTGGAAAAACAGCCATATCCTTCGCGATGTGGCAGGAGAAGTCGATGCGCTGAAGAAGACCAATGGTGGTGACATCCTTGTCTATGGGAGCGCCACACTTGTCAAAGCCCTGCTTCACCACGATCTCATCGATGAGCTGCGGCTGATGCTATATCCTGTCTCGATCGGCGGTGGGTTGAGGCTTTTCGATGACAACCGGGAATTGAAGAAATTCGAGCTCAAACATTCGCGCGCGATCGACAACGGGGTTCTTATCCTCGAATATCTACCGATCCGTTGATCCGGAATGACGGCCGGAGTCGAAGCTTTCCGTCAGCAACTCCTGCCAGAGCACGTCAACAGCGGTAAGCCATAGGGTTGGCTACTGTGCATCTGCTGCTGCCTTCACTGCCGCTATATCCAGCTTTATCATTTTCATCATGGCCTGCATGACGCGCCCAGCCTTTTCCCTATCCGGGTCGCTCAGCAACTGGGGTAAAATGGTAGGTGTTACCTGCCAGAAAAGACCAAATTTGTCTTTCAGCCAACCGCAGGCAATCTCCTTACCCCCACCGCCGAGGAGCTTATCCCAATAGTAATCGACCTCCTCCTGGGAGTTGCAGTTGATCGTCAGGGATATAGCATCAGTCAGGGGATGACCAGGACCACCATTCATCAGTATAATTTCCTGCCCTTCCAGTTGAATGGATGCCACCAGCAAGGCATCTTCAGACCCGGGTGCACCTGGCGGATTGCGGGCGACCCTGATCATCTTTGAGTCCTTGAAAATGGAAAGATAGAAGTTCATCGCTTCTTCGGCATTGTTGTCGAACCAAATGAAGGGACTGATCTTTTGCATAAAATATGTTTTTATGGTTACTTGGACAACACCATTATCGTGCCGTGGCATCCCTCACTGCCTTTCCCGCGGCCGCCAAATTCTCCCACTTCATTTCAGAATATTTCCGGGAAAGAATAACCCCATCCGCGCCGCCCTTATAGGCGCTCATCGTAGCTGCATACGTATCCTCCGGTGAAGCCTTTCTACTATTTTCCCCAGTAGGGATGTTTACATCGATACCCGGTAATACTTTACATTTGCCGGCCACTCCGGCCTTAGCCCGCTGCGTCTCCCGCAACACATAGTCAGGTGATAATCCGGCGGCAGCCAGCGTCTCGATTGGCGCTTCATTGGCGTAATTCAACAGATGATTGTTCATTTGCATCAACTCCCCTGGCGGCACATCCCTGAACACTGTCTGGCAGATGTTATGAATAAAGCTGACATACCGTTCGCCCCCACAATTATTATAGGCGACTATTTTTAAGAAGTCAGCCATATCTGCCAGCTCGGCATAGTCTCTGGTGGCCCGATATAACGGATTAAAAGAATTGGTATGTTCGATATGAAATCCTACCTCTAATTCCTGCCGGATGGCTTTAACAGCGGCATGAATATCTTTCAATATCTGGCTCTTCCCTACATCAAACAGTTGATTATAGGCCATAATCTCGGGATAACGCAGCAATAGTCTTTCAAATTCGACATAATATCCATCGGATGGCCGTTGCGCATTCAGCGAACGCTCAACGAACAGGTCCAGCTGCCGATAGCCTTCCTTAGCCCGCTCAAAGTCAATACCCCGCTGCCTGGCAGCCTGTTCGTGATAGGGACAAAAACAAGTCACTTTAGCGGAATCGATCCCCTGTGCATGGCTCACGCCAATGGCATTCAGCAAGGGCCCATTACGTTCATTAAAAAGGATAACCCCATCAATAGGATAAGATGAGCAAAGATCTACGGCCACCGACTTCCAGAATTCCCGTACATCCGGTTGAAAAAAGCACATTGCGCCGCTCTTCCTACCTTGCAAATCGACCTCGGCCATGTCTTTTACAAATCCCAGATCGGCCGGATAATTAAATCCATCCTGTATGGAACAGATGACTTTCATGCCCCGCCGCCGGGCTTTTGGCAATACTTCGGCGAGTATATCCAGGTTTCCGAGATCGGGTGCTTTGAGCTGGTCGCCCTTAATGGCTGTTCGGGTATAATACTGAGCATTTGGGGTGGCGAAATTGCCGCCATGAAAATAAGTCTTGTCGGATGCTTCCACGCCATGGCCCGGATAATCTTTACCAGGCCCCGGACGGCCGGTGATACCCCGATCGTAGGTGAACGTACTCAGGTAGAGGGTATCGACGGCACCCTTCTCCTGCAAAATGTCCAGCACTTTCTCTGTCCCTTCATCAACAAAAGAGTCGGCTCCGATCTGGATACCACAAACGGTCCGCTTCGAAACAGGAGTGGGCGGCAATTCTTTCAGCGGTCCCATGGCGGCCAGGGCCGCTACTCCCGCGCTATTTTTTATAAATGTTCGCCTTGTATTCATAAGGAGAAGATAGCAAAATCAGCCCAAATAGAAGTATATCGGGTGAAATGCCCCTATATCGAATTCCAGGGAAGGACACATTATATCTGCTGTGCTGACCGGCAAGGATGTTAATTTAAGGTGAGTTCAATCACCGGGATCTCGAAAGGCGGCTTTTTTGCCGGCAGCGTTAAGCTGAGGTCATTACCGGCATCGGCGGACTTGATTTCGGAATCATCATTTAACAATTGTACATACTTTATTTTTCCCTGATAGCCCGGTAAGATTAATTTGCCGTCTGCGGGGTAATTGAATACATGGACATACAAGCGTTTTGTCGCGGGGTTATAGGTCAATTTAGTGCCATCTGGTGCCTTATATTCTGCCGGCGCATAAGTACAGCCATAAATCGCTTTGCTGTTACTGTGCATCCATAGACCAAGGCTATCCAGGGCGCGGGTGGCCCGGTAATCGAATTCGCCGCGCGCGGTCGGCCCGACATTTAAGATGAGGTTCCCGCCATTGCTGACCGAGGAAATCAGCAGATCGAGCAAATCTCTTTGGGTCTTCCAGGTATTTTCGTCGCGGTAATAACCCCAGGAACCGGAAAAGGTCTGGCATGTTTCGAAGGTCTTGCCTTTGTATTTTTCCAGCTCGGATGGTTTTACCTGTTCGGGCGTGGCAAAGTCGCCTCCATCCTTGTATTCATCGAGACCTAACCGGTTATTGACGATGATGCCGGGTTGTAATTTTTTTACCAATTTCAACAGCTCGACCGAACCCCAATCATCTTCGCCTTTTCCGTGCTTAGCCCCTTTGGCCCAGGACCAATCGAGCCATAGGACATCAATCTTACCATACTTAGTGAGCAATTCGGTAATCTGGTCACGCATATACTGACGGTATTTGGCCATGTCCCGCCCTTTGTTTAACCGGTCATAGTTGGCCTGGCTGGTATCGACCTGGGTCAGTGGATGAACGTCGTCCATGGTGTAATCGGGGTGATGCCAGTCGAGCAGAGAATAGTAAAACCCTACCTTCAGCCCTTCTGCCCTGAAAGCGTCGACATATTCTTTCACCAAATCGCGTTTGACGGGCGTATTAGTCGCTTTGTATTCGGTATATTTTGAATCGAACAGGCAAAATCCTTCATGGTGTTTGGTGGTCAGCACGGCATATTTCATTCCGGCGTTTTTGGCCTCCCGCGCCCATTTTTTGGGATCGAACAGATCAGGGTCGAATTGATCGAAATATTTTTGATACTGTTCATTGGTCAAATGCTCATTGTGTTTTACCCATTCATGTCTGGCCGCCTCGGAGTAGAGTCCGAAGTGTATGAACATGCCAAACCGATCATCCGTCCACCAGGCGATCCGTTGCGCCTTTTCTGCGTCTGTTTCGCTGAATAATTTTTTATCCTGCGCCACTACGGGCAGGATGTTTACAAAGGATATCAATACAATGAGAAGAATATTTTTTTTCATCACCTACCCGATTTATATACACAATGTACTATTTTCATGACTACAATCGAGCCTAAAATGGTAGCCGGTTATGAAAAAAGCATTTCCTATCGCCATGGTCCTGGCATTGCTGTCGTCACCAGGACTATATGCACAAGCCGTCCACCGGGACATTCGCACTCCGCAATACCGGCAGTTACAGGAAAGATTATCTAGTGGCTGGAACACCTGGTACAATAACAGCGTAGCCGCTTCGGTATTACTGCCGGAAGCATTTTCGATCAATCTCTGTTTTTCGCGGCCCGGGAGCGAAGATTATCTGAACCAGATACTCAAAGCTTCGGAGAGTGCCAAGCGCCCGGAGACGGTCAAATTGGGGCTGCGCTCGGATGACGGCTACTACACCAGCTTACAACTCCGGTATAAAGGCGAGGACTTCACTATCGAAACAGCCACTGACGGGAATGATGAATTGATCCTCGTTACTCCGGCAAAAGCCGCCCGGAATTATCTCGTGGTGGAAGCAGGTATCCTATGGGGGCGATCAGGCGCGATCATTGTGGGCAAGAATACCTTGACCGCTAATTTTGCCGGTACGTCTTCGGGCCGCAGCATCACCGTCCATAGTACAGTTGCGCCGGTGGCCGACGCCTATGTCGTCACTACGGCGCCACATTTGAGTTTTTCCCTGCGGCAGGAGATTGGCCTCTATACCGGACGACCAAGGACACTGGCTGTGATCAAGGCCTTGATCGGCCAACACCGGGCTGAACAGCAAGCACGCCAGGATCGCTATGGCAACCTGGCGGAATCTTTTAAAGCGATGCAAACCATCCTGGCCTGGAATACGATGTACGATGCGGCCAATCAACGGATAATCACGCCCGTCAGCCGTCTGTGGAACAAGGGATGGGGCGGATTCGTACTGTTCGACTGGGATACGTATTTCGCCAGCTATATGTGTTCGCTTTTCAATAAGGACCTGGCGATGGCTAATGCTATCGAGATCACTAAGGCCATCACTCCCGGCGGATTTATTCCGAATTACCAGTCTCCGTTCAGGCAAACGTCCTGGGATCGTTCACAGCCGCCCATTGGTAGCACGGTCATCCTGAATATTTATAAGCGCTATCCGGAAAAATGGTTTCTTAATGAGGTATATGAAGAGCTATTGCGGTGGAATCGCTGGTGGCCGGAGAACCGGGACATAGGCGGCTATCTCTGTTGGGGTTCGCAACCAGCCGTTGATTCGCTGCCTGCCATTGAAGCGCATAATCTGCAGGCTGCCAAATACGAATCAGGACTGGATAACTCACCTATGTATGACAGCGTCCCTTTCGATTCTTCTACCAATACCATGCAACTGGCCGATGTGGGGCTAATGAGTATTTATATCGCTGACTGCAACGCCCTCACCGAGATAGCGGAGATCCTTGGGAAAACTGCCGATGCCGCGGAATTGCGAAAAAGAGCCTCGGCCTACACGCAAACACTGGGCAGTCTTTGGGATGATAAAGCCGGAATCTTTCTCAATCTGCGTCTCGATACCCGGCAGAAAAGCTACCGGCTGTCACCTACGAATTTCTATCCTATGCTGGCTAAGGTTTGCAGCCAGGCGCAGGCAGAACGGATGATCAAAGAACACTACTATAACCCCGACGAATTCTATGGCGAATACGTCATGCCGTCCATTGCCCGAAACGATCCGGCGTTTAAAGACAATGACTACTGGCGGGGCAGGATATGGGGTCCGATGAACTTCCTGGTCTATCTCGGGATGCGAAACTATGACCTGGCGGATGCC
>JAMFSL010000244.1 GCA_026225275.1 Puia dinghuensis | reverse complement strand
TTAATTTCATACTTTTGAGCAGTTTGGGTTTTGGTGTAGAGTCGATTCTGTCAGAACGCGGATTTTACAGGGTAAACCCAAATACGCCGGGAATGCTACCAACATTTCCGGTTTTTTATAGGTTACACCCCGATCACGGTCAGGGACTGCGGAGATGGATATTCATATGTTTGTGTTGGTTTATTGTACGATGATTGTTTTATTTACTACAGTGGTCTTTATCCCATAGGCATCCAGTACATGCAATATGCTGGTCAGCGGGACATTCCGGTCAATCAGTCCATAAAATCCGCCGGAAGGCGCCTTGCCCTGGTATTGGACATCCACATCATACCAGCGGCTGATCTCCAGCATCAGTTCCCGGATATCTCCCTTGTTGAACACCAGTTTTCCATTCTTCCACGCCATCACACTCTCCAGGTCCACATCATTCTTTATGCTGATATCCCGGTCGCCATTGGCAATGCCTGCCTGCTGTCCCGGACGGATGACCTGCGCCCTGGCGCCCAGCGACACCCTGATCGCTCCTTCCAGCAAGGTAGCCCGCACTTGTTGGTCCGCTTCATCCTGGTACGCGTTGATGTTAAAATTGGTGCCCAGCACGTCTACGCTCATTCCCTCCTTATCCCCCACCCCGACTTTTACTTTAAAAGGATGGCTGTCGTCTCTGGCCACCTCAAAATAAACCTCACCGCGCACTTCCACTTCCCTGTCCCCACGCGTAAAAGCGGTCGGATATCTGATAGCCGAAGCCGCATTCAGCCATACTTTCGTGCCATCCGACAATACCACCTGATATTGCCCCCCTCTCGGCGTCGTCAGCGTATTGTACAGAACGCCCCCATCGTTGCCCGCGGCCTGATCCTCCGCCTTGTCACCCGCCGCCCGGTACTGCAGTCGTCCATCTGCCAGCTTCACCACGTCCGACGTGCCTTGTCCCATCAGCCGCCCATTGGCAAGACTATCCAATACAATAGTAGCACCATTACACAGCGTCAGCACCGCCTTGTTTCCACCCGGACCGATGGAGACTGCAATGGCAGCCGCCCCCGGCGTACCGACATTGGGACGCGATGACCCACGGAAAAGATAAATCCCGGCTATCAGCAGCAGACACGCGGCAGCCGCCACCGTAATCCACCCTATCCACCGCCGCCTATTGACATCTCCTCCCTCTCCACGCGGTCCACCTACCCGCATCCCCTCTTCACCCCCCCACTCTAAGGGCTCCAGCACCTCTATCTCTTGCAGAATCCTCGCTAACATAACGGGGTCAGAAAGTCCCTCGGCCACTCCTCCCTGATCGGTGCCCTCATATTGCAACATCAACGCCTCGTATTCCTCGGAGGAAAGTCCTTTGAGGTACGCGGCAAACTCCGCCCTTTCCGCTTCAGTGACGGTATTGTTGGCAAACCGGCTTAAAATGTCTTGAATATCCATGTGGTGATGGCTTCTTTAAAATTGAATGGCGCTCGGTCACGTGCGCGAATCGGCCTCCGTCCGATTTAAGACAAACGCGGGGACAAGGTGGAGACGGTGGACAGAAAGTTTTTTATTTCAGATCGGTCAGCAGGCAGCACAACAGCACGATGCCAGCTTGTAAGGGGAAGCCTCCTTTTTCCTGCATATGCTTCCGGAGGAACTGATTCGTAAGGGTCAGCTGTTTTTTGACCACGGCCTTGGACAGGTTCATCATGGCGGCAATTTCATCCAGGGAATAGCCTTCTACCGTACTTAACTGAAAGAGACGCCGCCTTCTTTCCGGCAGTAGTTCCAGCGCTTCCCTGGTCAGCCGGTAATATTCCTTGAAACGGTAACGGTTCTCTGTTTCATCCACCCATTCCTTTCGGTCCTCTGCGGCCAGCGATTCGTGCCGCTCTTTGATCCGTTGCGCTTTGACGATATTCAGCAGGTGATTTCGGGCCATTTTCTTCAGATAAGCCTCCAGGACATTGACATGCGACAGGTCCCTTCTCCGCATCCAAAGCCGGATAAAGACTTCCTGTATGATTTCTTCAGCCTGAACGTCATCGGGGTAGGTAAAAGGGAGGAGATAATGGAGCACCCGGGGTTGGTAATAGTTATATATGCGCGTGAATGCCTCCTTGCTTCCCCCATGTAGCTGAAGAAGCAGGGCCTCGTCCGTTTCCGGAACAGGAGTATTTAAAGAAAGAACACTATCCAACCAGAAGCACTTTAATCACAAGGTAATCAATCCCAAACAAAAACCTAACACAACATGCCGGCCGGGTGATACAAATTCTTTTACTTCCTTTCGCAGGATGAATCAAAGTTATACTGTGATTTCCAAACTAATCTTCCCGAAAGGTAATAGTTCGAATTTAGTTCGAAGATTTTCGTTCCTTTTCCAAGTCCCTTGCTGCTAATAGGTTCGGATGTGGGCGATAACCACACCATGCTATGATTATGCGGCTTTTATGCCTTTTATTTTTTTCATCTCAATCGTTTCCGTTTCAACAATTTATAGTTCGAGATAGTCTTTCAGACCCCATTTGAAGGATTTATTTTTGTTCGCTATTGTCACAGGGCTCTACTTATTTTGTCTAATCATTAGCAGATATATGCCCACAAAAATGAGATACTATGTTTAATCCCTTTTTATTGGCGGCCTATCCGGGCTCGACCGACGAACAACTTATAGAAGCATCCATCGGAGGTGATAAGGTCAGTCTTGAGGAATTGATCCGGAGACACCAGGGCTGGATCTACAATATTTGTGTGCGTATGGTAGGAAACACCCATGATGCCGCTGATCTGACCCAGGAAATCCTGATTAAGGTCATTATTTCATTGGGAAGTTTTGAACAAAAGAGTCAATTCCGGACCTGGCTTTACCGGATCGTAAAAAATAACGTTATCAATTGGGAAATTAAGAAGGCGAAAATCCGGGTCCGATCCTTCCGGGAAATGGGGGAAGCGCTGGAGAAGTTGCCCGACAGGGAAATATCAAATAATGACGATCTGGCGGCAGATAAAGATATTTTAATCGAGGAAACCAAACTCAGATGTATGACCGGTATGTTGTTGTGTTTGGATAAAAAACAGAGATTGGTCTTTATACTAGGCGAACTTTTCGAAGCTGGCGATACGATTGGCAGTGAGATCATGGAGACCAGCAAAGCGAATTTCAGGACCTTACTCTCCAGGGCAAAGGCGCAGTTGTATAATTTTATGAATGACAAGTGTGGGTTGGAAAATAAAAAAAATCCCTGCCGGTGCGCCAGGAAGACAAAGGCATTTATCGAAGCAGGCATAGTCAATCCGCATGACCTGCAATTTACCCGGGTGCATCATCGAACAATTGAGGAGATGGCAGGAAACAAGCAAGATCAAATGGAGGATCTTTTACAAGGGTATTACCGCTTGCTGCACAGGCAGCATCCCTTCCTTCCAGGCCCCGATTTGGTAGAGGAGTTCAGGAAAATGCTTTCTTCAGAGCAAACGATGCAATTGTTCAATTTCAAAAATGAATAAATAATATGAATATCATGAAAGCCATTTTAGTTGAAACGCCCGGGGGGCCTGACAACTTAGGAATTAAA
The DNA here is from genome assembly GCA_026225275.1 of Puia dinghuensis. Classification (GTDB taxonomy): domain Bacteria; phylum Bacteroidota; class Bacteroidia; order Chitinophagales; family Chitinophagaceae; genus Puia; species Puia dinghuensis_B. Next base: position 8,335 of record JAMFSL010000244.1, on the reverse strand, counting down.
ACAGTGAACAAGCCGAGACCTACTCTAGGGCAGGTGCTTATTGAAGTAAAGGCATTTGGGATTAACAGGGCGGAACTCTACATGCGTGCGGGTGACTGGCCGGAAATTGCAGGGATTATAGGGATCGAATGTGTCGGACTTGTAAGAGATGACCCCAGTGGTACGTTCAGGAATGGACAGAAAGTAGCGACCTTTATGGGAGGCTTGGGCAGGACGATCAACGGAAGCTATGCGGAATATACCTGTGCGTCGCTTTCGAACGTAGTGCCGATCGATACTGAACTGGAATGGAATGCTTTTGCTTCCGTACCCGAGACGTTCGCGTCGGCCTGGGGCGCTCTGCATTGGGCGCTGAAGGTTGAAAAGGGACAATCCTTGCTGATTAGGGGCGCTACTTCAGCATTCGGTCTGGCGGCCGTTATCCTTGCCAAACAATCCGGCCTGTCCGTCATTGCGACCACTAGGTCCGTTCAAAAAGTGGAACTGTTGAACAAGATGGGTGCCGATCACGTATTCATTGACGATGCCAGGCTGGTTAAGGAAACAAGACAGTTGTTTCCTCATGGCGTCGATAGGGTACTTGAATTGGTCGGAAGCACCACGCTCATGAATTCGATAAAATTAACCGCTTCAAAAGGCATCGTCTGCATGGCCGGTTTTCTGGGGGGGCGTACTTTCCCTGACCGTTTTGTGCCTTTTGTAGAAAAAAGACTCAAGAAAAAGGGACCGACATTCGGCATTAACCTACCGCAGGGCGTGCGAGTGGCATTTTTTGCCAGCAGCGTATTCGGCACCAAACATTTTCCCGTCTCTCAAATCCCTTTACAGCAGATTGTAAATGATATGGCAGCAAATCATATTCCGTCCATTCTGGCGAAGACCTATCAGTTTGAGGAGATTGCACAAGCCCATCATCTCATGGAGACGGACACCGTGAATGGTAAGATAGTGGTCGTACTAAAGTGATCAAACATCGATTAGCTCCCCTTCTTCAAATCATCATTGGTAATAACCTTCTTCTGACGCTCCTCCCTTTCCACTTTCAGCTTTCCAAAGGCAAAGCTCATGTAAACTCGCAGACTAAGCGTATGGTTCAGATTTGTTGTCGATTGAGAAAGTGAAGCCGACTTAACATCAGTAGTGACCGAAACCCCGCGAGCAAGAAAGTTTTCGGCCCCCACGCCGATGGTCCCCCTCTTTTTTGGCAGTTCCCGTTTAAGAGTGAGAGTATAGTATGGAAAGCCCGTTTGGTATCCCTGCAACAAGACCTGACTGCCCCGGTAATAGCTGTATAGATAGAGCGACCACACTTTTGAAAACGCATAGCCCCCCGAAAGTCGCGCGCTGCCTACCCAGCCCGAATTGCGACCGGCCACAGCAGCAGCCCCCGCGCCCGTCGAAAGCCCATCATTTTCCAATTCGGTGTAATATAGGTTGGCGCCACCGCTTAACGACAGCTTTTGGCTAATGTCCAGATTAGCAAAGACATTCAGACCGCCAGTAGATTCTCTTCCGATATTCCCGTAGGTCCTCTCAATGGTATCTCCCCCGACGACAGGCAGGCTCACGCTTTCGATTGCGTTAGTCGTGCGCCGAAAAAAGCCGGAAAAGCCAATCGACATATCCTTGATCGCCGTATTATAGCCCAGCTCAATATTATCCGAATATTCCGGACTCAAGGCCGGATTGCCAGTCATTACACTCCCTGGATCAGAAGCGATCACGTTCGGATTGAGGAACTGAATCGACGGCCGCTGGATGCGTCTTGTAAAAGCCAGTTTGACCAGTTTCCCGTTTTTTAGCCGCAAGCCTATATTGATGGCAGGGACAAAAACGCCATAAGACGGGATGTTTGGCAAAGCCACTCCCTGGTCCTGCAAACCGGCTTTTATGGCTGTGTACTCGTACCGGGCGCCCGCCCGGAAACTAAAAGGAGAGCGGGTATTCAACGTATATTCCAGGTAGCCGGCCGTCACGTTTTGACTATAGGTGAAGCGGTTGGTAAGGTCCGGAGAAGTCTCCATAGCGAAAGGGCCGTTGCCGGAAGCCGTTTCATAGTTGTAATTGCTGATCACCTCCCGGATGATATGCTTGGCCCCAAATTCCAACAGTTGATTGGAATCCAGCGGCGTTTGATAATCGGCCTGTAAGGTGATTTCCTGGTTGGAGCTTCGATCATCGTCCCCCAGCCGGCCGATTAAAGAATCATTTGTCGGTGCCTGCTGCGCATTTATAAATCCATTCATACCACCCGTCCGGCTAAAGAGGGTGAGCAAACTGAATTCCCGCTGTGCCCTGGCAAATGTATGGGTAAAATCGACCGTTGCGTCGATTGTCCCGGACCGCCTGGTGAGTCCCACCTGGTTCAAAAGCGTATTGTCCGGGACAGACCCATTGTAAAAATTGCTAACCAAATTATCCTGGTAGTTCCGACTATTAAGCTGGCTGTATCGTACGGAGGCGTTTAAAAAGTCCTTCTTGTCCAAATCGTAGTCCCAGCCCATATTACAGTTGTCCGTGAGTTCATTCTTGCGGGTGCCTGCCTGCTGAGTAATCGCCTCCGACCCTACCGTCTGCACGTTGTTGTATATCCCCGTGACGTCATAAGTCGCCCTGCCAAAGCCGCCGATGGAAAACGCCATCTTTTTATTATTATACGTCCCGTCTATCCCCAGGAAGGAGGCCCTCGTGCCGATGGCCATATCCGGATTCACGAGAACCCCATGTAACCGGTCTTGTTTCAACACGATGTTAATGATGCCCACTGAGCCGTCAGCATCATATTTTACCGAGGGCGACGTGATCACCTCAATCGATTTTATCTGATCGAGCGGTATTTGTTTCAACGCATCGGCCAGATTATTCGCCGTGATCGTCGAAGGTTTATTGTTGATCAGCACCTTGATATTGGCGCTGCCCCGCAACGTCACATTGCCGTCAATATCCACGGAGAGCAAAGGCACCCGACGCATCGCATCGATGGCATCGCCACCGGTCAGCGACTTGTCCTGTTCCACATTATACACCGTTCGGTCCAGCTTTTCTTCGATCAAAGCCCGCTTGCCGTCAATAACCACTTCCTTTAACAATTCCGTCCGTGGGCTGAGGAATAGGGTTCCGAGGTTCACCGGACTGCCCCCTGCCAGGATGGTGAGCGGGAGCCTGGTCGAATTGTATCCCACCGAGGTTAGCGTGATCTCAAAGTTGCCGGGGGCCAATTTCATCAGCGTAAACCGGCCTTTCTCATCCGTTACAGTGGACCGCAACGTACTGTCTATCCTCGCGCTTCGGATGGCTACGGTGGCGAATGCCAACGGCGCCTGGGTCAGCGAATCTTTCACGACCCCCGAAACCGTTTGTGCCGACCCATATATGGTCAAAAACATGCAAAGGCAACCCATAGTAATCCTTATCATAGCCATCTTTCTGAGCAAAATAGCAGAAAAGCCAGGGGCAAAACGGGCAACTGGATACTTCACCCTAAATATTTGACGGATCGGGAAGAATAATTGACAGACGCAAAGGGAGTGATTCGGCCAAAATCGCCCTTTGCCGTATCTTGCTCTGCGAATGGCAATGACGCTACATAGAAAGCGGGAAATCCTGATTCATACGACTTTTTGGGCCGTCTACCTGTCCTTTATCATCACTCATATCACCTCCTACCAAACCGGTCCGCAAATCCATTGGGACAGAGTCCTGCTTGCCTCCCTGATCAGCGTCTTATATCTTATCGTGCTATCCTATTTGAACTACGTTTATTTGATACCGGGCTTCCTTCTTCGAAAGAAGATCGGTGCATTTATCATCGCCTTCGTCGCCTGCTTTGCGGTGCTCACCTTAGTACGCACAGGCGTCGAAACCCTGGCTTTTGGCAAATCCTGGGAAACGCAAAGCCCCGCCAGGACGCAGATCATCATTCAGTCAACGATCAGCGACCTGTTTATTGTCCTGTTTATTGGCCTGCTGCGGTTCGCTTCTGATTGGGTGGAACTCGATACCCACCGCCGGCAACTGGAGACGGAAAAACTCAATGCCGAACTAAAATTCCTCAAAGCCCAAGTGAACCCGCATTTCCTGTTTAATACGTTAAACAATCTGTACTACCTTTCCACCATCAAATCCGATACGGCCCCCTTGGTGATCTCGAAGCTGTCCGAAGTCATGCGTTATATGATCTATGACTCCAACCATGAGCAAATCGAGCTGGCCAAAGAAATCGAATACATGCAGCACTATATCGACCTGGAACGCCTGCGTCTTAGGGATGGGGTTCCCCTGAAATTCCAGGTGATTGGCAAAACCGATATGCTGATCTCTCCGCTGATCCTGATTACCTTCCTTGAAAACGCCTTCAAACACGGTATCAGCAATGGCAGCGACCGATGCTGGATCAATGCCCGGTTGGAAGTCGATAACACCCAACTGGTATACACGATTGAGAATAGCAAGGTCAACCCAGTGTCTTACACGGCGCTCGGCGAAGGCATCGGCCTAAAGAACGTAAAAAGAAGGCTTGACCTCAGCTATCCCGGAAAACACCTGCTCGACATCGACGACCGGGAAGATTCATATTCCGTCATCTTAAAAATCGAACGGCCATGAGTATCCGGTGCCATATTGTCGAAGACGAGCCGATGGCCAGTAAGCTCCTGCAGCTTTATGTCACCAAACTACCTGTCCTGGAACTAATCACCGTCAGCGACAATCCCCTCCATGCCCTCGAATCTCTCAAAACCAACCCGGTCGACCTGCTTTTCGTGGACATCCGGATGCCGGAAATGACCGGCTTTTCTTTTCTCGAAGTCCTGCAAAAAAGGCCCCTGGCTATTGTTACCACCGCCTTTTCGGAGTTCGCCCTGGAAAGCTATGACATGGATGTTGTCGACTATCTGAAAAAACCCATCACCTTCGAACGCTTCGTAAAAGCAGTCAGCAAAGCCGAACAGCGATTACACTTAACTGCCCCGGCCCAAGAAAAACCAGGCGACACCGATTATATCTTTATCAAAGAAGGCACCCGATTTGTCAGGGTAAATATCGATGACATTCTATTTATCCAGGGCCTCAAGAACTACGTGGCCATTCACACAGCCCTTCAGAAGATCCTCAGCCTTCAACGGCTAAAAACCCTTGAAGACCAACTTCCGGCACAGAAGTTCATACGGGTCCACAACTCCTATATTGTGGCAAAAGGTGCCATTTCCAGCGTGAAGGAGAACGAAATCCATGTCGGTGCTGCAAAGATCCCCATCGGCGAAACCTATTTGAAACCCTTCATGGACTTTATAAACCGGCGGCATCTTCATTAATCACAATTTTCAACAGTGCCTCAGGCCGGAAGGTGTCACTTGGTCATTAGCGGCATTGTACTGGAGCGTTCAGGGGTGGGCCGGGGGACATTTTAATCCGTGGCTGGCAGTGCTGCAGTTTGCAACGGATGTGCTGCTCTATGTTTCGATCACCCATCTTTACCGGAGTTTCTTACAGAGAAGGCGCTGGAGCGATTTTTATCAGCGAGCCATTTGACAGACTTGTTTCGGTCAGCGGTCCATTGGAAGGGTCTTTAAAAGTCATTATCAACAAGAAAGACATGGATGTAGGCGTCGTATTGTATGAAGTCACACCGAAGGGTGAATACTTTCAGCTCTCTTACTTCCTCGGTAGAGCGAGTTATGCTTGAAGATTCAGGTGCCTCCATAAGGGCGCATTTTTTATTTCCGGCAGCGGGCGAGCTCGTTCGGCGGGCGCAGCTAATCCCCTTATCCGCTGAAATGAAGATGTTCGGAGATATGACTAGCCTCAGTCAAGCTTGATGCCGAAAGCTTTTGCCATGACTACCTGGTTGAAGTATTCAGTGTATTCTGTTATTTTCCCGCTTTCCAGTCTGAATGTACCCAGGTAATCATTCTCATAAGTGCCTCCGGCGTTTATGTCGATTTTTCCCTTGAATAGGACAAAAAAGAAATTCGGGTCTTCCGTTGCAAAAATCTGCCGCGGAAATCTCATTAATCCGAAGTTAGCCGTCAGCCCACTGTATTGATGGTAAATGGCTTCGGATCCGTCAAAACTTTTAGGAAATCCTTCGGGCGCGTATGGATTGAGTTGTCGCCCGTTTTCCGCGAAAATCGTTTTTAGCAGCTCGAACTGTGGGGTTTCCAGCGCCGTGAAGAATTTGTCTACCACTTTCCTGTTCTGCTCCTGTTGCTGAAGGCTATTCATCCTGGCGGTTGCAATAGCCGGCAACTGTGTATTGCCGGATTGAGCTTTCAGAGTGAACTTAAATTGCGAAACGACCCAGTTTCCTTCCTTCTTTCGCAAGGTGACATCATATGTTCCCTCCGCCACCCAGATTTCCTTACCTATGAAATGCTCTGCCTTTCCCTTACAATGCGCAGTAGACGAGTCTTTCGTTTCATTGATTTCAAAGTCGGACAACTGGTGGTGGGTCCTGTCAAATCCCGGAAGGAATGCCGCCCAGGCGTCTGTTATCTGCCGAGGAGTTAACCATGTCGGGGTTCCCCCGGCCATAGAGGTATAATCCAACAGAACTTTGTCATCCATGGTATTTTCTACCTGCCGCCAGTCTCTTTTATCCGCCCCGGCGAAAAGGCGGGTGATAGTAGATGCTATTCTTTCCATTGTTTAATTATTATTTGGATGAAATACGATTTTTAAAGAAAAAGCTGATAACATCAACTGCTTCGGCGACCTGCAGGGGCTGATCATAGAAACCGAACTGAGTTCCTATTATCGATTCAAGTAAAGTTAGGCAGGGGAAGGAGGCAGGAATTGTAAAATCCTGCTGAGTTTTTTTAAAAGCGCCGGGGAGAGATTCCCGTAGCCCGCCGGAAAGCATTACAAAAATGCGCCTGATCGCTAAACCCAAGTTCATAGGCTATTTCAGTGAGTGATCCCTTCCTGGATCGAATGAGTTTCTTGGCAGCTTCTATTTTCAATTGATGCAAGTATTGACACGGGCTATAGCCGATGCTCTGTCTAAATAGCCGGGCAAAATGAAATGGACTCAAATTGGCCTGATCGGCAAGGTCGGAAAGACCAAGGTTGTCTCCTAAGGAGCCATGACAATAATCTATGACCTTTTTTAATTGAATGGAAGTGAGCCTGCCCTTGGGGAAAACGATCTTATTCTTCCCATCCGGGTAAAAGGAGGCCAGGTGCAGAGCCAGGGTGTGGATAAGGGACTCAGCATAGATACGGCCAACAAAATGAGGATCAAGAAGTTCTTTTTGTAAATCCATGACCAGGAGATGCACTATCGGGTCATACACCCCCCTTTGCTCGCGCAAGCGAATTTTTCCTATATCGAATAATTTCTCCAGGAACGACAGGTGCAAAGACGCGGATATATAACGCACGTCTTTAGTAACCCTAAATTCATTTACTTCACCATAAGGCACCAACCCCATCGATCCTGTTTCATAATGGTATCTTTTCCAACGACCCAGGTGTTTCACATAGCTATAACTGGCATCGTGTAAATTGACTATTATACGGTGGCCTGGATGCATTATCTTGAAACGCTTGGTTTTGATGACTTTTTCCACCGCAAAATCCACACCTTCCCAAAGGTCCCCACTGCAGTATTCTATATTATTATGGGATATATGGCTCATATAGCAATTTACTTATTTTAGGGCAAACTGGGGCAAGCGGATTTCGGCGATTAAGTAAGTTGTAGATCATTGTTGCGGAGAGGGAGGGACAACATTTTTAGCTGCTTGGGAGATAGATATATCAGATCCGTAAATCTTGCCTGGTTTCTCATTATTGTCACTAACCCCGGAGATATAATAGTTATTGGTTAGCTCTGTTGAGACGCCGGTCACGTGTAGCCGCGCATACACGTTATCTCCGGTAGCCTCCAACGGCATTCTTTGTGCGAAGTAAGATGAGTATACAAGCACTTTTCCTCCTCTGTTGTCTATAGCGGGAGCACCAGACCGTTGGAAGTTTGCCTGTTGAAAACGCACTGTTCCGCTATTTATGATAGCCCCTATAGTAGGACTTCCCCAAAATGCAGTGTTGTACAGGATAAGTCGGGCATCAGGGTGAACTTTATTGGTATTGGCTTCGCCTCCCATCAGAACATATGACCTGACAGGCTCAGCTGTTCGCGTATTAACCAATTCAGAGTTGATCGCGATTATTTTGGTGTTTTTGTCAGCGTCTTCTACAAATAAAGAATACGAGCATCCGTCCGAACCGTGACCGATAACCGTCATTTCTCCAGGATCTTTGCCGGTTATTGCATCTTTCAGGAAATGTATACCGTAGAATGAACCGTAAACGAAATTGTTGAAAATCGTCTGGT
>JAMFSL010000243.1 GCA_026225275.1 Puia dinghuensis | reverse complement strand
GCTTCCAGCGGCTCCATACTGTCGGTGAGCACGAAAGGCGGGCTCGTCAATTCTTTCAGTCCGAAGGGTTCGACGGCTTTCGCCAGTTCGCTTTCTTTGCTTCGGAACATCACTTCACTCTTCAGCGTCTTGTATTCGTATTGCAATTCTTTCAGGTCTCTATTCGTCTTGTTGAGGTCTCGCGAGATCTTATCGGCATAGTGGCCGTTGTAGATATAGATCACGGCGAGCGCTGCGAGGAACAGCAGGAAACCGACATTCCGGACGACCCAGCGATAGCCCATTTGGGAGGGTTGCCAGCGGGTCCGGCTTTTGCCGGGGGTCGTGCCTTTGCCGGGGACGACTGCGGCGGCGGCCGAAGCTTCGGCAGCAGTGATCTTTTGCGGCTCTTCCGGCGCTTCCTCCCAGGGAGGCATTGATTCCGTATCGTTTTTTGTTCTCTTCATGCTGACTGATCAGGCGATGACCATTAGTTATATGCGTTCTGCTACCCGGAGTTTGGCACTGCGGGATCGCGGGTTTTCTTTCAATTCTTTTTCGCCGGGAGTTACCGGGCGTTTGGTAATGACTTTTAATAGGGATGTCGCCTTAGGTTGCCCGAATGGGTCAGGCGGATCTTCATCTTCTTCGTCCAGGAATGAACCTTTTTTAAAGAAATTCTTCACGAGCCTGTCTTCCAGGGAATGAAAGGTGATGATGGCTATTCGGCCACCGGGCAAGAGGAGTCCGGGGGTTTGCTGCAGCATTTCTTTCAATGCGCCGAGTTCATCATTCACTTCAATCCGTAAAGCCTGGAAGACCTGGGCAAAGTACTTGTTAGGATTTCCTTTCACCACGCTGTTTAGCGCCGATTTGAAATTCGGGATAGTCTTCAGCGAAACCGAGCGGCGCATCTGGACGATCGTGCGGGCCAGGGTTTTGGCGTTTGTCACCTCGCCGTATTGTTCGAACAGTTTGTGCAGTTGCTGTTCGGGCCAGGTATTGACCACTTCGTAGGCGGTGAGCGCCTGCCGTCTGTCCATGCGCATATCCATTTCGCCTTCGAAGCGGAAGGAGAAGCCCCGACTACCTTCGTCGAACTGGTGGCTGCTGACGCCGAGGTCAGCGAGGATGCCGTCGACGGCGGTGGTGTCATGAAGGCGGAGGAAGCGGGCCAGGTGACGGAAGTTATGCGGCAAGAAGGTGATGCGATCGTCCGGAGGCAGGTTCCGTCGGGCGTCGCTATCCTGGTCAAAGGCATAGAGGCGGCCTTTGGGGCCGAGTCTTTCGAGGATTCCCCTGGAATGGCCTCCACCGCCGAAGGTGCAGTCGACGTAACGGCCTTCGGGGCGAATGCTCAGTCCGTCAAGTGCTTCCTCCAGCAGGACAGGCAGGTGGTAAGCATCCTGGCTGCTGTCGAGGGGCTGGATCATGACTGAGGCCCTCCGGGGTTCATCACTTGCCTTGCGAGGCTGCTGAATGTTTCCGGTGAAAAAGATTCAAAGAACTGTTGGTACTTAGTTTTATCCCAGATTTCGATTTTGTCTACGGCTGCTACCAGCACAATGTCTTTTTCGAGGCCGGCGTGCTCTTTCAGGTTTTGAGGGATGAGAAGCCTGCTTGCCGAGTCCAGTTCTGCCATGGTCGCCCCGTTGAGGAAATATCTCCTGAATTGACGAACTTCGGGGTCAAAATCATTCAGTTGGCTGATTTTGGCGAAAATGGGTTCCCAGCTTTTCATCGGGTAGAGGCTCAGGCATTTTTCAAATCCTCTGTTGATGACAAACTGGGCAGATCCTTCTTCCGGCAGCTGTTTTTTGAAGCCGACCGGGAGCAAGAAGCGACTTTTCGAGTCGAGAGTAGCTTCGTATTCGCCCAGAAAACCAACCATTTATGAGGAGTTGAATCAATTAATATTTAAACTAACACAAAATAACACTTTTTCCCACTATGCCTGTGGAAATTGGAAAATTTAATTTTTCCACAACAGTGTATTACGCTAAGGCTGTCTGGGGGCGGGTGAAGGCGTAATTTTAGGGGTGATTTTGGACGGATTCGACCGTGGATAGACTGTGAATTACGGTGGATAAGATGGGGATAAGCGGCGGGCCCGCGCGCAGAATTTGATTATCGGGGTTTGCAACGGAATGAAAAAACTAAACTTAATGGCTACAACAGGCTATTCAGGAACGCCCTTGCTAAAGAAGCTGGGGCTACAGCCGGGGCAGAAAGTGTGGCTGATGAATGCTCCGGATGACTATTTCACCTTGTTAGAGGCAGACATTTCCGACCAGCTATGTAAGCCGGGAGAATGTCCGGATTGGGCGCATTTGTTTGCGTCGACGCTGGTTGCCTTCGAAGAGGGGATGCGAGGGTTGACGGCTGCGAGCCGGAAGAATCGTCGGATCGTGATCTGGGTGTCCTGGTATAAGAAGAGTTCCGGGATAGCTACCGATCTGACGGAGGATGTAATTCGGGGGTATGCGTTGGCTAATGGGTTAGTGGATATTAAGGTTTGCGCGGTGAGTGAATTATGGAGCGGGTTGAAGTTGGTGGTGCCGGTGAAGGATCGGTAAGGTCGGGATGGCACAGATGATATTGTGGGCTTTAATCGTTTGGGAGTTCATAGACGCGAGCTTCATAGGGTCTAAGCGTATCAACTGCAGAGGGATCGGAATAGTTGTCCAACAAGAGTTTTGCATGGGTAAGGTCGATGCCGGTTTGGGCGGTGGAGGGATGACTTCGGAAGTTGAGGATAATGAGCATCTTCTTACCGTACCCTTCGCGGGTGTATGCATATACGTCGGGGTTGTCTTTATCCAGCAGGGTATATTTTCCATAGACCAGTACCAGGTTGTCCTTGCGAAGTTGCACGGCGCGCCTGAAATAATTGAGAACGGATTGGGGGTCATTTTCCTGGGCAGCGGCATTGACGGAAGTATAATCAGGGTTGACTTCGATCCAGGGCGTACCGGTGGTAAAGCCAGCGTTGGCGGTGCTATCCCACTGGAAGGGGGTACGGCTGTTGTCCCGGGATGTCTGTTGCTGTCCCTGAAGGAATGCCGCCAGGTCGCCGCCGTTGTGTTTTGTTTCCTTGTATTTATTGATCGTAGCGATATCGCGGTAGTCTTCAATCCTGGCGAACCTGATATTCTTCATGCCGATCTCATCACCGTTATAATAGTAAGGCGTACCCCGCATGGTCATGATGAACGTGGTCAGCATTTTGGAAGAAACCGCTGCGAATGCCGGGCTGTCGTTACCCCAGTGGCTGACCATACGCGGCTGGTCGTGGTTGGCGAGGAAAATAGATAGCCATCCCTTTTCTGCGAACGCGCTATCCCATTTGGAGTATATTGACTTAAAGTCTGCGAGGCTATAATCGGGGCTGCCATGGCCGAGATCGATGCCTTCGAAAGAATACGCCATATTCAGTTCATGACGTTCGGGATCCACCAGCGAGTGTGCGTCTTCAAGCGTGCTACCGGCGCCTTCCGCTACGGTCATGATATCATATTTGCTGATCACTTCCCTGTTCATTTCCTGTAGGTAATCGTGCAGGTGAGGGCCCATGCCGTAATACTTATTAATGTTTTTTTCGTATCCCGGCGGCAGTACCGGCCACGTCGTATCCTTGGAGACGAACTGGAAGGCATCCATGCGGAATCCGTCGATGCCCTTATCGAGCCAGAATTTCATGATGTCGTGTACTTCGCGGCGAACCGTCGGATTTTCCCAGTTCAAATCCGGCTGCTTGCGGGAGAAATAATGCAAGTAATAAGCGTTGGTTGCCGTGTCGTATTTCCACGCATCGCTATTGACATCGAAGAAACTCCAGCGCGGAGTAGGTTTGCCTCTTTCTGCATTCCACCAGTGATAGTAATTCCGATAGGGGTTATCCCGGGAGCTCTTGGATTGCTGGAACCAGGGATGTTCGTCGCTGGTATGATTGACGACGAGGTCCATGACGAGTCTGATGTTACGCCGGTGCATTTCACTCAGCAGGGTGTCGAAATCCGCCATCGTCCCGAAGTCCTTCATGATATTGCGGTAATCGCTGATGTCATAGCCATTGTCATCATTCGGGGAAGAATAGATGGGATTCAACCAGACCACGTTGACGCCGAGGCTTTTGATATAATCCAGCTTGGAGATGATGCCTTTGAGATCGCCGATGCCGTCGCCATTGTCATCTTTGAAGCTGCGGGGATAGATCTGATAGACGACTGCCTCTTTCCACCATTTACGTTCTGTCGTGTCTGTTTGTTTCGTCATCTGTTCGGGGCTGTTGTTGTTACAGGAGGCTAGCATACATGCGACCATTGTCAATGCGGTCAGAATACAAATGACAAGCGACGGCGAAGCGGCTTTTCTCATAGCTTTTTCATTATGGGTGAATCGTCAGCGTGAAGAGGAGAGTGGAAATTACGACTTATCCCTGCCATAAAAAAATCCCGTCCTGCCGGAGCTGAACGGGATTGGAGAGAATGAGTGGCGGCGGATGCGGTGGCGGATAGGACGGCGAGCGCGGCGGCGCAGGCGATCATTTACCTAAGAGGTCGGCCAATTTCTTATCCATGGCGGCAGCCTCTTCATCGGTGCCCTGGTCGTAGCGGGCAACGATCATGCCCTGTGGGTCGATCAGAACCTTGGTGGGCAGGGAATGAATACCGAATTTTTCGCTTATATCCTTGTCGTTGGGCTGATGGTTACGGATCTTATCCCAATCCAGGCCTCGCAGCACGTTATGCCAGATACCGGTGCCGTCCTTAGCGATGGCTTTTTTCCAGGCAGTCGAATCCCGGTCGTCATCTGAGACGCCCAGCACTACCAGGCCATTGTTCTTATACTGTTCATATAGTTCCCGGACATGGGGCATACTCTTGCGGCAGGGTACGCACCAGCTGGCCCAGAAATCGATCAGCACGTATTTTCCCCGCAGCGCGGAAAGCGAGAAGGTGCCGCCGTTGAGTTCTTTTGCCGTAAAGTCGGTGGCGGAGCTGCCGGGTGAGCCAGCCGCTAACTTGCGGATATCTTCGGCGATGGCTTTCCCCTCTTCGGTTTGTTGTAGCGCAGAGCCCATCCTGTTGTAGAAGAGCCGAACCGAATCCAGCGGCATCTCCTCAGCCAGCATTCGCATGGACATCAGCGTGACATAAGACTTGGGATGTGCGGCGGCGAAGTCGATCTGAATATCTCTTATCCTTTTGAAATAGGGATCGAACTGGTCGTGGATAGCGGCAGCCCGATATCGCAGCGTGTCGATCAACCTATCGTCTTTGCCTGCTTTCTGAGCGGTCCTAAGCGCCTCGCCGGCCGCGCTGTAGGTCTGCTCCAGCGGTTTCATTTCCGCATAAACGGGCTGTTCCATATCCTGTAGCGACTGGTATTCATCTTGCACGGGAGAGCCGGTGATGACGGCACGTTTATAGTCGTCGCCAGGGATAGTGACAGTCATCGGTCCCGGCTCCAGGAAGAAGCTGATGTGATGTGGATCGTCGTATGCGCTGGCGTTTGCTGCCCCCAGATAGACCAAGGCGGGCCCGGCGACCGTACCCTGGAAAGCAAACCGGCCGTTAGTAACCAAACAACTGTCCCGACGGGATTTGCCGGTGGAATCCGTGTAATACAATTTGACGCGATCGGGGGCGGGGTCCTGAATGGTACCCGACAGGGAGAACGCATGCGAGGGCGGGGGCAGCACCTTTGCCAATTCCTTTTGCAGTTCGTCGCCATGCAGGTCTTTGGCAACGATCTTCCCCTGAGGATCGATCAGCAGATTGGAGGGAATGGACTGGATATCGTATTGTTTGGCTACCGCATTGCTCCACCATTTGAGATCGGATACCTGTGTCCAGGCGAGGTGATCGTCATGGATAGCCTTGAGCCACTTGTCCTTTGCGCCGGGTTGATCCAGCGAGACGCCCAGAACGGTAAAATTCTGATGGTGGTATTGGTTATAGGCGGCGAGTACGTTAGGATTCTCTCCCCGGCAGGGCACGCACCAACTGGCCCAGAAATCCACCAGCACATATTTTCCCCGAAAATCGTTGAGGGCGACTGGATGCCCGGCGGTATCGTCCTGGGTAAAGTCCAGAGCCGTCCTTCCAATGCCCGTCAGACTGTCCACGCGGATGCTGTTGGCGATCCGTTGCGCGGGCGCATTTTCCCTGGCGGCGGGTGATAGTTGGGCGAGTATAGCGGCCCGCTTATCCAGCTCGAGCCGGCCAAGATGGAAGGACAGGAGAAAGGCGCTGGCAGGTGAGCTCTTGTGTGCCAGTATCCACTCCTTCGTTACCGCATTGGTGGTGGAGTCCATAGCTTCGAGCTGTGGTTGCAGGGCATTAAAGGCTGCGGTATCTTTCTTTTTGTAAAGCTGATTAGCCTGCTTGTACAACGAGTCTCTGTCCTTCAGGAGCGGGCTGTTCTTAATATAAGCGTTGTAAGCGTTAATGTCATCGACGGCTTTGGTACCGGAGATCTTCGCTTCCTTGAACAGCGGACCGCCTCCTGAAATTCGGACATTGCCTTTGTCAAGATAGACCAGTTCCAGACTGTTCTCGACATAGGGCCCACCGAAACGGATAATATACATGTCACCTTCACCCGGCGGAATATCCAGGGAGAGTTCGAAGCCCCCGGCGACGGTCTGAACGGAATCTTTACGCAGGTTGTCGGTTAGTGGGTACCAGTAGATCCACTGGCCGGACGACAGGTCTTTGATGGAGGCTTTCACGGTAACATTCTTCTGGGCTTGTGTCAGAAGAAAGGCCGGCCCCAAAAGCATGAGAGCAATGATCTTTTTCATGTTATGATTTTACTGTTGACGGAATGAGTTAATGACTGCCAGGTCTGGTTTAATAATCAGGGTTTTGCTGTGCGTTGGCATTCTCTGATGTTTCGCTGTAGGGTATCGGCAATATCAGGAGGCCCGGCAGCGTAATGGTCGGTTCGAGACTCTGTATCGTTGCGAATGGCAGTCGCCGCAAAGCAAACCAGTCCTGGCCGGCTTCGGACACGAAATTGCGCATCTCCTCTTCGATGATCTGCAGCTGGAGGGCGGCGGGCGTATTGGCGGAATTGACGGCGGTGAAATCGGTCACACCGGCCTTGGTCAATACGGTCGTCAGTAGCGTTTTGGCTGCCGCGAGGCTGCCATTAGAGGCGACAATGGCCTCGGCCTGCAGCAGATAGGCCTCGGTCAACCGGAAGGCATAGCCGTTCTCCGTGACCGGGGTGAAAAGGATATCGTTGATCGATCCGGGATAATATTTGGTGACTGCCGGGTGGGCGCCATAGGGGTTGACCACCGTCTGTTCACACCAGGCCGCGCGGGGGTCGCCGTTGAACAGCTGCTGCATGAGGGTACTGGGGCCATAATCATCATGATAAATATAGCTGGTCCATTTGACATTCTGGCTGGGATAGGGCTGCGCGCCCAGGATGACCTCGTTGCTGGCCAGGCCCTCCGTCCAGAATATATTCTGCACGTTGGCATCCAGGGAAAAAGGGCCATTGGCGATGATGTCCTGGGTGAGGCTGATAACCTGAGCGTAGTCGGCGGTCCCACCGCGGTTGATCAATACCCGTGCCTCCAGCAGTTTGGCGGCCCAGACATTGGCATAGTAGTTCGCGGTATTCAGGTTGGGCAGGTTAGGGATAGCATTGTACAGGTCGGCCAGGATAGAGTCGTAGGTGGTGGCGACGGACACACGCGAAAGGTAGATGTTATCCTGCGTCACGAATTCGGTGCGGAGGATGATGCCTAATGGACTGGTCGTGTCGTTAAACTGACCATAATACAGCAGCAGCTGGCTGTTGGCATAAGCCCGCAGGAACTTCGCCTCGGCTATCATCTGCGTCTTGGCGGAGCTTTCGATCGTGGTGACAGGAGCGATATTCTTCAGGAAGCCGTTGGCGGCATTGACGATGGCGTAGGCATTATTCCAGACAATGTCAATCCCGTACGATTTTGCATTATAGGCATGCTCATCGAAGCCGCCGCCACCCTCTGTGTAGTTGAGCATGCCGCTGAGCTGACCCGGGAACTCCTCATTGGTCTCATACCAGAGCGTCGACGGCACGCTGTTCACGTCCACGCCGCCGCAGGCGAACTGGTAGTATACGCCATTGAGGGCAGTGGCGGCGCTTTTCTGGTCGGTAATGATATTGCCGTCCACCTCCTGGGTAGTCGGCAGGACGTTCAGCTGTTTACGGCAGGCGCCAAAGGCGAGGCCTGACAGGGACAGGATGGCGATATAGTGAATAGTCGTTCTCATTTTTTCATTTTGAGGGTTAAAAAGTGACTTTCAAGCCGACGGAAACAGTTCTGACGGCAGGGAAATTACTGATGTCGAAATAGCCGCCGGCCACGCTATAGGCGTCGTCCGACGTCTCGGGGTCATTGCCGGGATATTTCGTGATGGTGAACAGGTTGGTGGCAGAGCCATAGACCTGTGCGTCCTGTATTCCCGAGCGTTTCATCCAGTCCGATTTGTCAAGGTGGTAAGCCACGCTGACCGTCCTGAACTTCAGGTAGGAGGAATTGAAGATGCTCAGGTTCGACGTATAGAGGATCTGGTCACCGGGCAGCATCAGCCGCGGCTGGTCGGTATTCGTATGCGTCGGAGTATACCGGTTGAGTGCGATGGCGTTGACGTTTGCGTTACTTCCAAAGGTCAGGCTGCTGACATCGTCGCCCCACAGCAGGTGACCGCCATAGGAGAAGAGGAAGTACAGGTTGAGGTCAAAATTCTTATAGCTGAAGCCCTGGGTGAAGCCGCCATAGGCCTTGGGTGCGCCGCTGCCGATGATCGTACTGAAATACGGGTATTGCGCGCCGATGGAGGCATAAGTCACTGTGTCGAGCAGGAACATAGGATCGCCAATGCCAAGTGTCGGGAAGACGGCAGCGAGGGGGCCTAGTTTGCCCTTGTAAGCGGCCAGTTGTTGTTCGTTTTTGATGATGCCGGTGACCTTCATACCCGTCATCAACCCCAGCGGCTTGCCCTGCACGAGGGTGGTGTTGCCCAGCTCGATGCCGCTGACATCCCCGATCTGGGTAAGATCGGCGCCGCTTGGGAGCTTGCTCACAATCGATTTGTTCCAGGTGATATTGACCGACATGTTCCAGGTGAAATCGTGGGTGCGGATCAGGTCGCCCTGCAGAGATATTTCGTAGCCGGTATTGTGGATGCCGACGATGTTTTGCAGCAGGGAGGTGAAGGAAGTGCTGGAGGGGACCGGTATTTGCAAGAGCGCGTCGTCCACGTTCTTTTTGTAGTAATCAAACGTTCCCTCCAGCCTGCTGTGGAAGAACGAGAAATCCAGGCCAAGATCCGTCTGTTTGGTGGTTTCCCATTTAATAGCAGTATTGCCCAGTTGGGTAGGGATCAGGGCATTCGTGCCTGCATAGGACATGGGGCTGTAGAGGGTGCGATACATTTGGTTGCCGATGTTTTGGTTGCCGGTGAGGCCATAACTGCCGCGGATCTTAAGGTCATCGATCCAGTGGACGTCTTTCAGGAAGTCCTCTTTGGACAGTCGCCAGGAGACGGCGCCGGAGGGGAAGTAGCCGTATTTATTTTCGGGGCCGAACTTCGAGCTGCCGTCCGTACGGCCGGTGAAGGTGAACAGGTATTTGTCCATCAGGGTATAGTTAGCCCGGAGATAATAGGACAGCAGGTAACTCTGCGGTTTTGTCGGATCGTCGCCGCGTACGTACAACGGCGTAATGGCCGAGGAGAGGCTGTTCAGCACGTTGTCGTTAGGATAGCCGGAGGCGGTAGCGCTGAAGAAGCTGGTTTTGACCGTCTCGTAGGAAGTGCCCGCCAGGAAGTTAAAGGCATGTTTACCCCAGCGGTTGTTATAGCTGAGGGTATTCTCCACGAACCAGTCGGCGAAACGGGAGTTGCCGTTGCTGCCAATGCCGCCGTTCGAGGCGACGTTACCATAGTAGCTGCCGATCTGCAGATAACTGGGTGTATAGAGGCGTTGGTTATAGGCCTGGTCGTTCAACGAGACCGTGCTC
>JAMFSL010000003.1 GCA_026225275.1 Puia dinghuensis | reverse complement strand
GGGTCCTTACCATCAGTGTCTTGGCAAGACCCGGCACTCCTTCCAGCAGACAGTGGCCGCCAGCCAGCAAAGCCACCAATATTTCTTCGATAATATCTTCCTGGCCTACAATGACCTTACGGATCTCCTTTTTAAGTTGCGATAGTTTTCCCAATAGTGACTGTACTTCGCTTTCGACAATTTCCAACGCGATCGGTTTTAGTGTGTTAAAATTTTCTCATATCTATTTTTCATATGCAGGCTAATCACCGACCGGGCACCATCCATCATATTTTACGATTTTTTACGGCCCGAGCAAGAAAATTAAAGATAAAATCATCAACTTTAAAAAAAATACATGACCGGTGAACAGATCAATAGGGGAGAAATTTACGTTTATGCGATTTCGCTATCGGTCCGGGGACTGGGACACAGATCAAAGGATGCCATCCAACCTGCTGAATTCACTCCTGGAATACACGACTATACCTATCGACCTTCAGGAAAAGGTCATCGACCTCGACAGCCCCGATATCTTCCGCTATCCCTTCGCCTACATCAGCGGTCACAAACTGGTGCAGTTCAATGCACAGGAGAGCGCTAATTTCCACCAATATGTACAAAACGGCGGTTTCGTATTCGCCGATGACTGCAATCATGATATCGACGGACTCTTCGCCCGCTCCTTCGAAGCGCAGATGGCAACCCTCTTCGGACCAACCGCCCTCCACAAAATACCCAATGACCACTCTATCTATCGCTGCTTTTTTCATTTCGAAAAAGGACCGCCAAATACCAATTTCGAGCTCAATGGCTGGGGCGATGACCTGGTGCACGATTACCTGAAAGCAATTGTGATCAACGGCCGCATCGGGGTCCTTTATAGTAATAAAGATTATGGCTGTGAATGGGACTATGATTTCCGCAATAAACGGTTTCTCGCCGAAGACAATACCAAATTCGGCGTAAATATCATCCTCTACGCCCTCAACGCGATAACGGCCTCTCCCCCCGCCACCCCACACCCTTAGGTCGGCACCTGCTTCGGCGCTATCCTGATGAGTATACCCGGGGCAAACCTGTTCAACAGTAACCCTAATTTTTCCAACCCTACCCTTCCAATAAAAACCTCGAAGTCACCCCTGCCCAGGGCCCGCAAGATCTGTCCCGCAGCCTTATCGGCCGGCAGCCCACCTTCTATTTCGGTGGAAGACCGGGCCGTCGGTGAGCCGTCCGCTGTCAATGCATAATGGGCGATATTTGTCCGGATATATCCCGGCGTCAGCATCGTCACCCTGATGTTCTGCGATGACACCTCCGCCCGCAGACAATCGAAAAATCCATGCAGGGCATGCTTGGCTGCCGCATAGGCACTTCGCATCGGTGTGCCGATCTTTCCCATCACGCTGCTCACCACGGCAAAATGCCCGGCCTTCCGCTCGATGAAATGCGGCAGTATCGCCTGCGTCAACGCCACATAGCTGAAATAATCTACCTCCATCACCCGCCGGTGAACCTCCATGCTGGTATCTTTGACAAGGCTGCGCTGGGCAATGCCGCCATTATGGATCAGCAGATCGATCTGCCCGAAAATAGAGATCGCTTCCGCCGTTTTGGCAGCAAAAGAGGGGATCTCCAGCAAATCCAGCGGCAGCACCCGCACCTGCTCCGGATGCGCACAGTCCTTTCTGACCCGCTCCAGTTCATCGACCCGCCTGCTTGACAGGATCACCCGGGCTCCCGCAGCAGAAAAAGCATAGGCAAGGGCTTCGCCTATGCCGGAAGAAGCCCCCGTGATCCAGACAACTTTATTGGTAAAAATATTCTTCATAGTATTAAATTTGCAGAAAGGTACACCAAATAAATTCCCGCTTATGCCTACCGCTGACCCCGTCCCACAGACACTGAACATCCTCGTCATCGGAAAAGATCCCGAGATCCTCAAAGTCGTACTTCGTTTGCTGAATGAATACCAGCAAGCTCATTATCATGCCACCGGAAGCACCAACCCCGATCTGGCCCGCGAACTCTTTAGCAACGGCGATATCGACCTGGTCCTCATCACCAATGGCATTGACCCCACAGTAGACGCTTCCCTCCGGGAAGAATTTCTGCGGCGCAGGCCGATGGTCCGTATCCTGCAACATTATGGCGGCGGCAGCGGACTCCTCTTCAGCGAAATCGCCCTGGCGTTATCTCACTAGCGTCACTCGCCATAGCCAACTAAAAAAGCCCCCGCAGTCGCGGAGGCCTATTCTTAGCTTTAAAGATACTGAACATAGCACGGCCATGTTCTGACTGTTATTGATTGGCGGGAGCATTCTTATCGGAATATTCCGGGTGCTCGGCGTTACCCGAAGAGTTGCCATTGGTCGGACCAGGCTGAACATTACTGCTGGGCTGATTGCTCGGCTGCTGACTATTCTGTGGTTGCCCATTCTGATTATACCGCTGCGGCTGACCATTATTATAGTTCTTCATGGAATTATTGAAGTAGTCGTGGCGGGCCTGGGTAATAGCAGCATCACGCTGTTGTTCCAGCTGATTGACCCGCTGTTCCCTTTCAGATTTCGGCAGGCTCTTATCATGTTTCACATCCTTGATCTGTTGCTTGTAATCGCTCTTGATCCCGTCGATCTGTTCATTCAACTGGCTAGGCATGGGCCCGCGACCGTAATAGTAAGGGGGAAATTCAGGATAAGGACCATACCAGCCAGGATACCCCCAGCCTAATCCCCAGCCCCAACCTAAACCATATCCAAACCCTAGCCCATAACCATAATAGGCGGGAGCGTAATATGCACGACCGTAGTAACCGCCGCCATAGCCACCTCTAAATCCACCACCCGCAAAGGCATGACCCCCACCCTTTTGAGCTGAAGCTCCGAAGGCGAGGCCTAATGAGAACAATATGATGAACAGCTTTTTACCCGCGCTACCATTTGTACTCTTTTTTCTGGTTTCTTGTATCATCGTTTCCATATCTTAAGTTTTTTGTTTTACCTAGATATAGACGCAAAAAGTACACTAGAGTATAACCTGTATAGCCATTATAACTTATCTATAACATTACCTTTATAACTACTTGACCACCAACCCTTGTCCCGGCAGCCATTTATCGTATTCCATAAAGCCCGCCACGCCTCTGGCCACGTCCTCGCCCTTTAGCTTCGCCACCAGGTGCAGCGCGCCATCGATACCTGCAGAAATGCCGGCAGTCGTGATGACCCTGCCATTATCGACAAAGCGTACGTCTGACAACACTTTCGTCGCAGGCGCCTCCTTGCGCAACGCCTCGATGCTCGAATGAAAAGTAGTCGCCGTCAATCCGTCCAGTATGCCGGCCTTAGCCAGGATGAACGCTCCGGTGCAAACGGAAAAGTAATAGTGCGTCATTTCCTTTCGGGAGTGAATCCATGATATCAACGCCGGGTCGGCAGCAGAAGGCCCCGTATTGCCCCCAAAGAAGGCAAGAATGTCAGCTGGCGGAGCATCGGTCAGACTATAGTCGGGTATAACCTTCAATATTCCCTGCGCCACCAATGGCTCTTTCTTTTTGGAAACGGTGAACACCCGGAAACCTGCATCGGAAAAGACTTCCATTGGACCGGCAAAATCCAGCACCTCTACGCCGTCCTGCAAATAAAAACAGACGCTGATCTTTTCCTGGAGATGATCCAGCAACTCCTTCCTTGCCTTATACGTTTGCCGCACTAGTTTCATCCCGCAATGCGGACAAACCCCTTCATGAGCATAAGCCATGGTATCGCAGGCATTCCCGCAAGGCTCACAGAAATAGCCGACGCTGTCGGGAGAAGTAATAGCCAGCACCGAAAGACTCGGGGGTGCCTGCCCTCTGGTAGCAACGACACACAGCAGAAGGACGACTGAAAACAATAATAGCTTCATGGTAAATATTTTTTTGATGATTACCACAAAGCTATTTAGGGCCCGGGCGCCTGCAAAGGACAGTCGCACGCATTATCCGGACAATCACCTTATTTGCGGGCCGCCGAAGGCAGCCGCCCCGTATGCTTTTTGATCATTTGCCGAAGTTGATTATCGCTTTGAAGCCCGCATTGCCTGGCGATCGTGCCGATTTTCGTATCCTGGTGAAGGAGATGAAGGGCTTTTTCAACCCGTAATTTTTCCAGGTATTGGCCGATGGTGATGCCGGTTGTCATTTTGAAAAGCCGCGTCAGATTCCGGGGACTGGTATGGATCATGGCAGCCAGATCTTCTACCCGGATCTTCTCTTGCAGATGCCCCACTATCCAATCCTGTATGGCATGTATGTCGTCCCGGAGATGTCGCCGGTATTGCAGGTAAATACTCTCCTGGTCTTCCCCTCCGTCCCGGCGGATATACACCACCAGTTCCCGCGCAACCCGATAGGCAAATTCCGCCCCATGCCGCCGCTCTAATAGAAATAGCGCCATGTCTACTCCTGTCGTGACCCCTGCACTGGTATAAATATGATCGCTCTTCACAAAAAGACGGTTGATCAACACCCGCAACGCCGGAAACTCCCGCTGCAACCGCTCCGTATACTTCCAATGGGTAGTACATTCCCTGTTGTCCAGCAACCCGGCCCTCGCCAGCGTAAAAGCACCGGTACAGACGGAACAGATCGTCGTTCCCGCCGCATCAGCCTTTCTCAACCACGCAGTTAACCCCTCATCCACCGGTTCCTTTAGCTGCCGGAGATCAAAACCCGGAATAATAAGAATATCTGTGGAAGAGAGGTCTACGGTAGTATAGTCTTTCAATCCGGCTAATTGCAGCTGCGCCGAACAGACCTGGTCTACCCGATTCGAAATATACACAATATCATATGGCTGACCATAATACGCCGCCTCGTAAAAAGCCTGCAGCGCCCCCGCCAGATCAAGGATATGAACATCTGCCGTAATGAAGAAGATCACCCTCTGAGTAGGCATATCCGGTAAGTTAAGATTTTTTCCCTGCTCCTCGCCCCCCACTTATTACAGTAATGTTTAATTCGTTACCTCCTCTTACCAACCCCTCACGGCTATCCCTAGCCCTTAGACGGTCAGCCAACTAAGAATTTACACTTAGTCCGAACAGAAAAAGGCAGAAAAGCAAAATACAAGAACGGGGACGCCGTTAATCGGAAGAGTATGAGGGAGTTGAATGATTTTGTTAAGCTCTGAAACCCAAGCCGATGCTGTCCTTACCCCTTAAAAATACAGTGCTGGCAAGCCTTTTCCTATTCCGCATCGGCCACGTGCTGCCTGCTGCGGTATTAGCCGGATTGGCGCTGGTCATAGCAACTGTAGGATTGTATTATTTTCTGACACAGGGCCGCAGACTCGGTGCCAAAGCTCGTCATTTGGAGCAACAGGTGGAGCACCGTACCCGCCAGACGGAAGAGGCGCACCGCACCAAGAGCCTGTTCCTTACCAATATGAGCCATGAGATCCGAACTCCCATGAACGGCATCCTTGGCATGGCCTCCCTCCTCGCCCAAACCCCCCTTACCAAAGAACAGCAAAGTTACATCGAAACCATCCGCAGTTGCGGCGATACCCTGCTGACGGTTATCAATAATATACTCGACTTTTCCGCAATCGAATCGGGCAAACTCACCCTCGACGAAAAACCCACAGATCTGAAAAATTGTGTGGAAGAAGTGATGGAGATCTTTATGCCCCGTACCAACCAGGCCGGCGTTCTCCTTCATTGCCAGATCGCGGATAATGTTCCCCCCCGCGTTCTCACTGACACCGATCGCCTCCGGCAGATTCTCATTAACCTCGTAGGGAATGCCGTCAAATTTACCACACAGGGCGAGATCCGCATCCGCGTCTTCCTGACCGGGACACTCCCGCCACAAAACGCTCACGCAGACAGCATCATCATTGGCTTCGAAATCACCGATACCGGCATCGGCATCGAGGCAGACCAATTCGGACAACTCTTCGAGTCTTTCTCTCAACTCGACCCTTCCGGCACCCGCCAACACGGAGGCGCCGGCCTCGGTCTCACCATCTCGGACCGGCTGGTTCATCTCCTTAATGGCCGCATCAATGTCGAAAGCGAGCCGGGAAAAGGCTCCCGCTTTAACTTCACGATCGCTACCCGCCCCGCCCCACTTAAAACAGCCAGCACTACGCTTGCGACCATACCCCGTCTGGCGGAAAAATACCCGCTACAGATATTACTGGCCGAAGACAATCCTATCAACCGGCAATTGGCCGTAATGATCCTCGATAAAATGGGCTATACCCCAGGCCTCGCTGAAAATGGGAAAGAAGTCCTGGACCAACTGCAGAAAGAACCATTCGATCTCATCTTCATGGATATCCAGATGCCTGAAATGGACGGCCTCGAAGCTACCCGCCATATCCGGTCCAGAGCAGTTCGTCAACCCATCATTATCGCTATGACGGCCAACACAACCCGCAAAGACCGCGATGATTGCCTCAACGAAGGCATGAACGATTTCCTCAGCAAACCCGTCCACCTCGACGAACTTATCCGCATGCTGGAAAATTGGGGCCAAAAGATCAACAACGCACGTAAACTCTCCCAGGTCTAAAAATATTTTTAAGAATAAAAAATGGTTGGTTGTCATGCCAATAGACCATCTAAAATGATGACTATCATTCATTTATCCATTGTCCTCTCTCGCTTGACATAATCAAAAGCGATCAAAGTGGGTTTGTATACCGATTCAGTCGGCTATACATTTGTATCGTCATCCAACAGATGACACCCACTCAAAAAAAACGATGCCTGCCGCCTTACTTGCCAGCCATCTTCTATCATTGCTCCGCCAACTATAATTGCTCCGCCATCTCATTGCTCGCCATCATTGATTCCAACGCCATTGCCTGCCGCCAAAAATTTTTCATTCCGCAACAAAATCATAAAATATAAAAAAAGAATATTATGAAAAACAAAGCAGTAAAAGTAATCGTAGCAGCTCTCGCAGCAGTAGTTATCCTGATCGGCAACCCCTTGACCAGCAAAGCCAACGGCGGCAACAACAACAAGAAGGCTTCCCCCGCTGAAGCACAGGTTTCCGTTAGCTATCAGGGTACCTCGGACAATCACATCATCTTCAAAGTAGGATTCGAAAACACTACAGCTCAGAAATTCTGGCTGATTATCAAGAACGACAATGGTGATATCGTTTATCACCACCAGTTCTCCGGTACGAACTTTGAAAAGAACGTATGTTTTGAGAACACTGATACTGAGATCCAGCCTACTTTCATCATCCGCACCAGCGACAACGTAGACATCGTTCGCCAGTTCCAGATCAACAAGACTGTCGTTGAAAACACGATCGTCACCAGCTTATAATTGATTCATTCTTTCATAAAAAAAAGGCTGGGATTTCCCAGCCTTTTTTCATTATTTGAACTCCGTCACCTATTTGGACGCGGTCGCCTTCCTGAACTTCACCCCGTTGATCGCGTCACTCCTGTTAGTACAAGGATCGCTGATCATAAAAAAGGTCAGGTAATCTCCTTCGATAGAAATCCGGTACACCCCTTCTCCGTCCGGGCAATAATATTCTCCAGCGAAATCGCGCATCCGCAACGTATCATTTTGCAATCTGGATACCGACCGGACTACCACGTCCCCAACACTGGTAGTCGTATAGCTCGTATCAGCCAACCCGATATGCATCGTCAGGGTGTCGTGCAACGCATCTACATAAAACTTCCAGGCCGTTCCCTTCAGGGTCTGCTGCGCCTGCAACCGGCTCGCCCCGGCCATGACAAAAACAAAAAAGAAAATAGCTGCTAACTTGTGCATACAAATAAAAATTTTACCGAAATTATAAGATCTCACATCCGGAAACAGACCAATCAAAAACCTTAGCGATAAGGTAACAAAAAAAACCCACTTACCGCCCCGGAACCGCATTTCACCGGCAATCCCGGCAATATCGCCGCCATCCCGTTGACCTGTCCCCCCAAACGGCCTATCTTAGCACACATGAATACTTTAAGCAATACGCCCGTCCTCCGGGTAGAAGGCCTGAATGTTAACTACGGCGCCTTCCATGCCGTGCGTGATGTCTCCTTCGAAGTACAACCCGGTGAGATCTTCGGGCTCCTGGGTCCTAACGGCGCCGGAAAGACCAGCACGCTCAGCGCAGTCGAAGGTCTGATCCGGCCGTTTACCGGCGCCATCCACGTAGCAGGCTATGATATCCGCCATCAGCCTCTGTACGCCCGCGCCTGCATGGGAGTACAACTACAGGCCACCAGCTTCCAACCCGAGCTGACCCTGGTGGAGATCCTCAGACTCTATGGCGGTCTTTATGGCGTCAACCTGACGGACAGCCAACTGAATACGATTCTTCGGGACATCAAACTGGAAGACCATGCCGGCAAACGATACGGTCAGCTCTCCGGCGGCCAACAGCAACGCGTATCCCTCGTCATCGCCACTATCCATGACCCCCGGCTTGTCCTCATGGATGAACCCACCACCGGCCTTGACCCTCAATCCCGCCGCCAGCTCTGGGAAAGGATCGAGACGATGCGCGACAAAGGACATGGCATCCTGCTCACCACCCATTCCATGGAAGAGGCAGAAGCGGTCTGCGACCGCATAGCCATCATCGACCATGGCCAGATCATTACTATCGACTCACCACAGGCCATCATCGACGACAATCGCAACCGACCCGAGGTCATCCGCGCCTCCCGTAAAGGAAAGATCACGCTGGAAGACGTCTTTATCGGCCTGACCGGTGCCGATGTCCGCGCTTAATATCATTTTTGTATTGCTAAAATTATACTATGTCAAGTACCACTTCCTCCCCCGCCTTTTCAATAGCCCCCACCCTCCTGCCACCGCCGCGGACATTGCCGCCCACTTCAGCGGTCTATGCCGCCCTGCTTCGGGCCGATCTCACCACCCAATGGCGTAACCGCCGCGCCTCTCTCATGGTCATCCTTCTTCCCGCCATCATCCTCGTCTCCTGGAAAGGACTGATCGAAAGAGTAGGCGGCCCCTTCGTGCTGGCCAATTGTATCACCATCGGACTCAATGCCATCGGCCTCATGGGCTACTCCAATTCTATCGCCCGTGACCGGGAAAAAGAAATCTTTCAGCGACTGCGCGTAGCGCCTGCCCCCAACTGGACGATCATGGCCAGCCGCCTCACCGTACAACTGATCATGATCGCCATCCTGACGATCGTCATCTTCGTTGTCGGTTACCAATATGACCACATCTCCCTTAATATAAGCGGTTATGTCGCCGGCTTCCTCATGGCCATCGTCGGTGGTGCTGTCTACCTGGCCCTCGGCCAGATGATCGTCGGCCGCCTCAAAAACCCGGAGACGGTGAACGCAACCAGCCGCCTGGTCTATATCGCCTTTATCATGATCGGAATGTTCGGTGAACTGGGTATGCTGGGGGATTTTATCGACAAGGCCGTCAAATATTCGCCTTACGGCACGGTAAAAAGCATTGTATCCGGCGCACTCACCCCCGGCGCCTGGACGGCACAGACGACGATCGCCCTACTGGTCACGCTCGGCTATACGGCCGTATTCGCCTTCCTGGGTATCCGTTGGTTCAAATGGAGTAATAAATAAACGCTGGTAAGATTATATCGACAGCTTCCCACCCACTGTATAATACCTCCGGTCATCCAACAGATCGTTGCTGGAGTTCTGGATCAACCCGCGGCTCTCAACGAATAATTCCAGCACCCGTTCACCCGGCAAATGCCAGTTATACCCCACATAGATATTGGGTGTGATCACTGAATTCACCTTGACAGTATCGGGAGACCCGATATAGTTGCTACTCAGGACCGACTCACCAAAATGATACAACAGATCGAAGCCCGCGGTAAAATTCTTCACCTGTAACCCATTCACCCAACCCCCTGTCCAGGAAGCACCGGCAGGACGGTCATCGCCGACATCCTGTTTACCAAGTAAATTCTCATATCCTGGATAAATAGAATTCACCTTATTCTCTATCACCGTCGCATTCACGCCACTCTGCCATCTTAGCCCTTCATCATCCAGGAGGGTCACGCGGATATCCGCATGCTGCAGGGACGACCGGCCCTGCGAGTAAACAAGGGAATAATTGAATCCGGCTCCGAAAGCCAGGGGCAACAGCCAGGTCTCCAGAAAATTACGCTGCTCAAATGTATACCCTATATGTAACCGTCCCTTCCAGCCCGTATAGCCCGCACCCGTCTCCCATACCCAATAGACGGGCGTGGGAACGGCAGCAGGGACTACGGTCAACAGCTGACCGAACCCTGAAGTGAACAATCCGGTACTGCCTGATAAAAAGCTGACAGTCGCCACATCGTTGGCCGGAGTAAGATCTTCCAGTGTATACCCCTGCGAAGCCATTATACTTCGTTGCGCATAAGATCCATAGATGCTCAGCCCCGCCGCATGGGACTCATGACCCCACTTTAACAGATCCAGCGACAGGCTCGCAAAAGGAAAGCCCCGGCGGCCGTTTACCCCGGCCTCGTGACCGGCATACTCCTGTACGCCCGCCTGTATATCCAACGCCTTCCGATAACTGACATCAATGGCAGGTGTCAGGATCAAAAGATTCGCCTTGGTGCTATAGGCAGACTCATCGACGGTGGTGGAATTGCCGGGTATTGCATTATAGGAATTATCGCGTTCAACGGTACTTTCATTATATTCCTCACTCCAATGCTCATACGTCCCGTTGACAGCCGGTTCGATATTCCAACGGCCAATAACGACCCTGTACCCGATCCTGTCTCTCATCCAAAAATGATAGGATGTCTCTTTATACAATGATTTGGTGATATAATCCGAAGGAGCCGAGCTATCCTGCTGATCCAGCAGGTCATTTTCAGAATAAACGGAATGTACATAGGTGGCCTGCAGGTCATTCGTCAAACCCGGCAAAAGATTGATGTGCCACGATAAATGCGGAAGAATATAATGCTGATAAGCTCCGTTAGTGACGAAGTCATAGAAATACTGCTCCACGGAATCCACGCCCTCCTTCAGACGCTCCGGGGTGTAGTTCATCGTCAGCTCGACGACATCGCCCTTGCCCGGCCGCCAGGTGAAATATCCATTCAACCTCCAGCGGTTCAACTGATCGGGTGTCACTGTTGTATAAGAATCGGACAAAGGCAGAACATCCCGCAGAAAATTACCGGAAACCCCATAGCTTATCTTATCCTGGTTACGATAAGCGCCGACATAATAGTCATGATACCACCGGTTGGAAGTGCGGATACCTTCCCCACCGGCATTCACCAACCCTGTCTCGCCAGTCGCCGTGATCCCCCCGGGTCCTTTGCCCCGTTTGGTCCGGATCACCACCATCTCCTGCTGCCCTCCGGCCGTATTCACCAACGCCGCCGCATTCTGTACCAGCACCACTTCCTCGATATCATGGACGCTATAGGCATTGACATCAACCACCGGGTTCCCGTCAACCACATACTGTAATGTTCCTGGCTGCGTATACGCCCCGTAAAACCAGGCGGCAATCGCATCGCTCAGATTGGCAAAGGGCATTTTCTCAAGATCAGCCCCCTTAATGGTAATGTTTTGTGTAAAGTCTCTTTGCAAATGAAGATAACCGATATCCAGCCGCGAAGTATCTCCCTGGGCCAGAACGGTAAAAGCAGAACAAGAGGCTACGCTCAGCATAGCAAGCACTACGGTGGTGTTTCTCATATAGGCGGTTTAGGTAGTCCGAAGATACAATTTTCCCCGACTTATGCTACCTCTTTCCGCCCTAAGTGTTCCCATCTATTGCGATCTCAAACTCTTCGACGGATTCGCCATGGCCGCCTTTATCGCCTGATAACTCACCGTGAGGATGGCAATGCCCGCCGATAAAACACCCGCCATCGCAAATACCCACCATTGAATATCTACCCGGTATGGATAATTCCGCAACCACGTATACATACCCCACCACGCCAGCGGCGCCGCCAGCAGGAACGACAGCATCACCAGCTGCAGAAAATCCCGCGACAACAACGCCGTAATACCCGCCACCGAAGCACCCAGCACCTTCCGCACGCCAATCTCTTTCACCCTGTTCTCCGCCATATACGTGGCCAGACCAAAAAGACCGAGACAGGAAATGAAGATGGTCAGCCCCGCGAAAAGACCGGCCAGCGTACCTGTACGCTTCTCATCATCGAATTTTCTGGAATAGTCCTCATCGACAAAATGATATTCAAACGGATACTCGCGATTGTATTTTTTGAAAATGGCTTCAGCCTTCTTCAGATTGGCGTCTGTCGTATGAAGACCGTTCAGCCGGATTTGAATGCAATTGAAAAAGCCGGACTTACTCCCCTGGATCACCATCGGCTTGACGGGTTCGTAAGGCGACTCGAGAACAAAATCCTTGATGACCCCTACGACATGGTAATGCGTCGTATCATCGGTGATGATCTGCCCGACGGGTGATTTGAAATGCATGGCCTTAACCGCCGACTCATTCAGCAACATCGCCGTCGAATCGGTCGGGTACTCCCGAAGATCGAGATCCCTGCCCGCTACCAGTTTGACCCCAGTCGTGGCGACAAGATCCTGGTCCGCGCTGAACCGGTCAAAATCGGTCTTATCATTGACGGGCTTGCCCTCCCAGCCAAATCCCCAGGTATCACTGTAACTGGCCGTCAGCGGACTGCTGGTCTTGCATACGGCCGTCGCCACCCCAGAAGCCAACAGCTCCTGCCGGATCAATGAATAATTTTTCCCAACATCGCCATCCAAAAAATGATACACCAGGTTGGCCTTCTCATAACCGGTGTCTCTATCCCGCGCATAATCGATCTGCTGCTTGACGATGATGGTGCAGATGATCAACGTGATCGCAAACGTGAACTGCAACACCACCAAAACCTTACGCGGTGTGACCAGCGCATTCGCCGCCTTAAAGGTTCCCTTCAGCACCTTCACCGGCTGGAAGGAAGAAAGAAAAAATGCCGGATAGCTGCCCGCTAACAATCCCGTAAAAAGGATGAATGCCAGCCCCGATAGCCAAAACCAGCCGCTGCTAAATGGAATGTACAGGTGCTTCTCCGTGAGTTGATTGAAGCCCGGCAGGCTCAACTGCACAATGGCAATGGCTACAATGGCCCCCAGTAAGGATAACAGGACGGATTCCCCGATGAACTGGGCAATCAGCATGCTCTTGGGCGCGCCCACCACCTTACGGATGCCGACCTCCTTCGCCCGCCGCTCACTCCGCGCCGTACTCAGGTTCATGAAATTGATACACGCGATCAGCAATACAAAACCGGCGATAATCCCGAATAACCGGACGAATTCGATCCGGCCTCCGTCCTCTGCCGCCCCCTTGAAGCTGGAATAAAGCCGCCACCGGCTCATCGGGTAAAGGAACATCTCCCAATGCCCCTCGGTACTGTCATAACGCTGTTTGATGATCTGCATCTTCGGCGCCACGGAAGCCAGTGTGGCGTTCTCCTTCAGCAGCACATAAGTGCGGACGGAATTATTCCCCCATGAATGGTCATCATTCCCGTCCCGCCTGTTGACGGCCCACGACAATAAATATTGAAAGTTAAAGCGGGTATCGGTTGGCAGGTCCTTCAAAATGCCCGTCACAGTATAATTCTCTTTGTTGTCCAGCCGGATGGTCTTTCCCATCGCCTCTTCCTTACCGAAAAGAGAGGTCGCCAGCGATTTGGTCAGCAGGATGGAATGAACGTCATTCAGCGCGGTCAAAGGATCACCCTCCACCATAGGAAAGGTAAAGACCTGCAGGAAAATACTGTCGACAACCGACCCTTCCGCCATCAATCGCTTGTCACCTACACTGAACAGCCGCCGGTTATTCCAGTCGACCCGCACCGCATGCTCGACTTCGGGCAAATCTTTCTTCATCGCCCCGGCCAGCACTCTGGGCGTCGTATTCCAGCAATGTATCTCGCCGCTAAACACAGCCCGGTTCCAGGC
The DNA here is from genome assembly GCA_026225275.1 of Puia dinghuensis. Taxonomy (GTDB): domain Bacteria; phylum Bacteroidota; class Bacteroidia; order Chitinophagales; family Chitinophagaceae; genus Puia; species Puia dinghuensis_B. The sequence goes on along the minus strand of JAMFSL010000003.1, from coordinate 15,541 downwards.
CTCGTAGATCCTGTCCCGCTTGGCATGAAACCCATCATAGCTGACCTCACTCTGGATCCATAACAGGATAAGGATGGCACTGGCCATTCCTACCGACAATCCGATGATATTGATGGAGGAAAATCCCTTGTTCTTCCAGAGATTCCGGAAGGCGATTTTCAGATAGTTTTTGATCATACTGAATAGGACGCACGAAAAGAACGAATGTTGCACCTATTGCAGTCCCCTTTATCACAAAAGTATAACACTTTTGCCCGACGAAGGCCCTAAAAATAGTGCAACTAATTAAAAATCAAACATTTAAAGATGGGTGCCATTTTTTTCATATCTTTTCTTAACAGTATGGACCAAACCTCCACGTCCTTTCTTTCGTTTATATACATGTAAAAAATAATCAACAATGAAATATGCAGTCCTTTTAACCGCCACTCTCCTGTTCTTATCTACCCTGCCTTCCATGGCGCAGTCGAAGAACATTAAGTATACCGATCCGTCAGTAGCCTCTCCCAACACAAAATACCCGGTCGCGAAAACCACCGACGAATGGAAGGCCTGGCTGACCCCATCGCAATATTATATTCTCCGTGAAGCAGGAACGGAGCGGGCCTTTACCGGTTTATATGATCATTTCTATAAGAAGGGAACGTATTATTCAGCAGCTACCCTCCAACCTGTCTTTAGCTCCGAGGCTAAGTTCGATTCCCATACCGGCTGGCCCAGTTTCTATGCTCCGATCAACCCCGATGCCGTCCGCCTCGTCTTGGATAACAGTGATGGCGTGCAACGCTGGGAAGTCGTCGACAGCAAAAGCGGTTCACATCTCGGCCACGTGTTCGATGATGGTCCCGATCCCACAGGCAAAAGGTATTGCATGAACTCTGCCGCCCTCATCTTCGTCCCCGAAGGCGGTCAGCCCCCCGTAGACCCTAAAACAAAATCCGGCAATTAATTCATCTTATTCAGTAACAACGTAAATGTCATTCTCTTTCAATATGAAACACTTCCTTATCACCTTTTGCGTCATCTTTATCCTGGCAGCCTGCGGTCAGACGCAGTCGGTCGATATCCCCGTCAAAGCACCGGGTAAACCTTCTCCCAATGAACAGGTGGCGGATTTTTCCGAAGGCTGCTTCTGGCATGCCGAGATCGTCTTTCAAAGCCTGCTGGGCGTCAGAGATGCCGTCTCCGGTTATGCCGGCGGCGTCGACAAACACCCGGATTATGAAAAAGTCTGCACCGGCCTCACCGGACATGCAGAAACGGTCCAGGTCTATTACGATCCGTCGAAGATTTCCTACGCCACCCTCGTAGCTGCTTACTTCGCCAGCGTAGACCCTACCGAAATCAACCGGCAGGGTAACGATGAAGGCACCCAATACCGCGGTATCATTTTCTACCGCAACGACCAGGAAAAAAAGATCATCGACGACTATATGGCTCAGTTGACCGCTTCCCACAAATATGCCCAAAAGATCGTCACCGAAGTGGTCCCCTTCACCAACTTTTACCAGGCCGAATCCTATCACCAGGAATACATCAAAAACAACCCGAATAACCCCTACGTCCAGAACGTTTCTATTCCGGACTACCTCGAATTCCGCAAGATCTTCAAAGGCCCATATAAATCATAAATGAAAAGGCCCGCCGAATGGCGGGCCTTTTCATAATACTTGTATCTACCACCCAATCCCATAATCCTGCCCGTTATTACTACTCCCTCCCCACAACGTCCCATGCTTGGTATCCAGCAAGATCGCATTGATCGGCCCACTGGTCCTGTCCCCATAAGCAGTGATGTATCCCATATGCTGCAGCTCACTCCGCACATAAGGCGGCGTCACATTTCCCAGTAAAATATGCCCGGGCCTTGGCCGCCGGTCTTCCAGCCGCTCACCGCCCAATGACAACCACAACTGATCGGAATTGATATTAGGCGCTTCTGTCGCCTCCTGCACGGTCATCCCGAACTCGACGACATCAAGAAAGAACTGCAGCAGGTTCTGGTCCTGCGTATCCCCGCCCTGTACGCTAAAGCACAGGAAAGGCTTGTTGTCCCTCAACGCCAGCGTAGGCGTCAGCGTCACCCTGGGCCGCTTGTGCGGCGCCACCACGTTAAAGGGATCGATGATGGAGTCAAGCACAAAGCTCTGCATCCGCTGACTCATCCCCACTCCCGTATGACCCGCTATAACCGCCGGCGGCCAGCCGCCACTAGGCGTCACGGAGATCACCCAGCCATCTTTATCCGCAGCTTCGATACTCGTCGTCCCGCGCCACAACCGGTCATGATACAGATCTTCATTCACTCCACTCCCCGGCGCCACATGATCAAATGCCATATCTCCATCCACCGGCGTCGTAATACTATTCATCGACCCGCTCGTACTGGGCGCCGTACCGCCGCCTCCACCACCCGAACCGCTCGCAAAAGCCGCCCGCTTCTTCAATAGATCGGTGAAAGGATTGGTCGCTCCCTCATACGGATAAGGATCCCCGGGAGCAGCCATGGAATTGTTATAGTCGAAGTTGATCAGCTTTGCCCGATCCTTCGCATATTCCTTGCTCAGCAAACCTTTCATCGGCTGCGCCGTGTTCATATACGGATCGCCATAATAAAAATCCCGGTCGGCAAATGCCAGGTTCATTGCCTGGTATACGGTATGAATATAACGGCTGCTGTTATAACCCATATCTTTCAGGTTGAAATTCTCCAGGATATTCAAAGACTGCAGCATCGCCGGACCCTGCGTCCATTGTTGTAACTTGTAGACCTCTGTGCCCCGGTAATTGGTATGCATCGGCTCTTCCTCGATGGGCTTCCATTGCGCCAGATCTTCCTTGGTGACCAGCCCACCCTGCTCCTGGGCCCCCCGCACATATTCGTCGGCAATATCACCTTTGTAGAACCGGTCCATCGCCGCATAAATAGCTTCCTTCCGGGACTTCTTATGCTTCAACGCATCCTGCTCGGTCTCTACCATCTTGGTCAATGTCTCCAGCAAATCCTTCTGTACGAAGATCTCCCCCGCCTCCGGCGCCTCTCTCTTCTCGCCGGGATGCGTGAGGAAAAGCGCCTTGCTGTATGGCCACTCCTTCAGCCGGCGCTTCTGGCGCTCGAAGCTGTTGGCCGTCTCCCCCTCAATGGCGTAGCCCTTTGCCATCTCCATGCACGGGGCCAGCACGTCCTTTAGGCTCATCGTACCATACTCGGCCAGCATATAACACAGTCCGCCAGGTGTGCCTGGCGTCACAGCCGCCAGGGGACCGTATTCCGGCGGAAAGCTGTATCCCTTGCTCTTGAAAAAAGCCGGCGTCGCTCCCGTCGGAGCCCAACCCAGCGCATTGATGGCGATCACCTTGCCGGTCTTCGGATTGTAGATCAGTGCCTGCGTCTCACCACCCCAGCTCAGCACATCCCACATGGTGCATACCGCACCCAACATGGCACAGGCCGCATCTATCGCATTGCCGCCCTTCTGGAAGATCTGCGCGCCGGCCTCGGCCGCCAGCGGCTTGCCCGTCACTGCCATCCAGTGATTGCCATGCAACGGCGGCTTCTCGGTCTGCTGGGCTGATGCCTGTAACCCGCCAATGGTCATCGCCGATAAGAATAATAGTAGTCGATAATGGGGTGTCCCTCTCATACAGTTATATTTTGATGGAGTAAAATAAACAATACTTGATCTTAAACAGGTTAATGATTAATATCCGTAAAAGATCTGTCAATTTAAGCTAAATTAACTGCTCATTTTTTGCGTAGTGTTGTATCCGGATCGCATACTTCCTACATTCACCAATCAACTCTAGCTCGCATGAAACAATTCCTCCGCCTTTCCCTCCTGCTGGCCTTCTGTGGCCTCTTCACCGGAACCGCCGTGCAGGCTCAAAGATCCGCACCCGCCCCCCTCAACCTGCCCGACTCCTCCGAAGTGGACTACGAGATTAAAAATTTCCCTTTCGAGAGCGGAGAGACAACGCTCCCGGTACTCAAACTGCACTATACGACCTTTGGCCATGCCGTCAAAGATAAGAGCGGCAAGGTCATCAATGCTATATATATCATGCACGGCACGACCGGCAACAGCCATAATTTTGTCAACCAGCTCTTCGCCGGCCATCTCTTCGAACCCGGCCAAACCCTCGACGCCACTAAATATTTTATCATCCTTCCCGATGGCATCGGCCATGGCAAATCGAGCAAACCCAGCGACGGTCTGCACATGAAATTCCCGAAGTATACGTACAATGATATGGTCAAGGCGGATTATACCGTTATGACCCAGCAGATGGGCATCAATCACCTTCGCCTGATCCTGGGGACATCCATGGGCGCAATGCACTGCTGGGTCTGGGCCGAGACTTATCCCGATTTCATGGACGCCTGCGAGGCGAACGCCAGCGAACCCGTCGAGATCGGTGGCCGTAACCGTATCACCCGCTATGCCGCAATCCAATGCGTAGAGGCAGACCCGGCCTGGAAAGGCGGGGATTATACCGAGGAACCCGCAGTAGGCCTGCGCGGCGCTTATACCTCCATGTTCTGGATGACCAGTAGCCCCTGGCAGTTGCAACGTCGCGTTCCCACCCGCGAAGAGGCTGAAAAAGCCTACAACATGGGAGCTGACAATTTCATCAAACACCAGGATGCGAATGACATGATCTATGCCTTCGACGCCTCCCGCAACTATAACCCTGAACCCAACCTGGCTAAGATAAAATGCGTCTTCTACGCCGTAAACTCCGCTGACGACGAATGCAATCCACCCGAAATGCAGGTCATGGAACCCGCTATAAAGAAAGTAACAAAAGGGAAATATATCCTGCTGCCGATAACCGAACAGACATCCGGCCACGGCACTCATTCTAACCCAACGATCTGGGGTGATGACTTAAAAGAATTGATGACAGTCAGCGAGCCGGGACATTAAGCGCAACCACCGCAAACGCCGGCTTCCCATAATGCATATAGGGAATGACAAACTGGTCGGACGCAACCTGCCGCAACCGCTGGAAATCCAGCGTGCTCTTTAGTCCCCAAAACAGTACTCCCTGATCGGAGATCAGCCGGCCCTGCCCGTTGAGAACCGTCGAAGCAGCATAAAGATTGTCGTTTCGTACAAAGCTGTTGTAAAGACAAAATAACTTATCCTGTACTGGCACTACCACATAGGAAAGATTGGGCGAGTTCATCTCTGTTATCTGCTGTTCACTGATCATCCCGCTCCAACAACTGTCTCCCCGGAAACCGGGAAAATAATAGAGGCTCAGATCGCCCCGGTCATGATCCACCGGATTCACCAGCAACGGATATCGCGCATAGCCATAGCGCGGCTGCGGAAGCCTTAGGCGCACGCCAGCACCAGGAGCTGTCGGATCATCGATATGATTATCAGCTAGCAGTTCTATCGGATCGAACCCATCATCGAAAGAAGTCTCATCCACCACCTCCTCGAATGCCCGCCCATATTCCTTCAACAACAGAAAGCCATGCCCCGGCACCGCGAGGAAATTCTCTTTCACCATATTCTCATTGCGTATCTTTCCTCCACCCAATGTCCTCAGCCGGTAGGAAGTATCGAAATCGAATGTTTTCGAAACCATTGAATAATGCATCACCCGAACATTTTTCAACGTGGAATAGTGAAAGTCCGACAATATACCGGCAAAGACCTCGGCACGTACATTGTCAATGGAAAGATCCATGTCATCGAGCGCGGCAATGCTTGGGACAGTGATTTCGCGCCACGCAATAGCCGTGTCATTGGCATTAAAATGAGACAACAGGTAATTATTATTGGTCCGCGACGGGGACATCATCAACCACTCACCGTTATTCGCCAGTTTGACAGGCCCCTTGTCGAAGTCCTCCAGCGGATATCCCGTAAAATCATCCTGGATTATCGGTTGGGTCAGGAAAGATTGGTTGTAGACTCTGGTCGATAGCAGTCGCCAGCTCGCATCGAATACCAGGGCATGCATTCGCGGTGTGCCGCCGGCAACGGATTCAAACCCCAGCAATAACGACAGATTCCTATCCTGGGAACGTACGAGCAGGAAACTGTTGCCCGGTTCATAGAAAGGAAAACTACCGATGACCTGGCCGTCTCCCTCCGGTTGACCATCCGGCGCATAACGCTGCACCCAGACTCCTACCTTACGGTGACCGGCGGCCGATAAATACAACTGATCAAAACATTCCTGGCCATTGATCAGGTATTCCTTTAATATCTCACCCGGGCAATAAAAATGACTGATCTCGTTGACCGGGACCATTCGGCTGTCATAAATAACAAAGGATCTTTGTTCTTCTGCCTCGGGATCGGCAGCATGCCGCACCTTCCTGCGGGTTGTCATCGATACCCAATAATAATCACCTACTCTGCCCAGCATTTCTTCCCTGGTAGTGAAGCGATCGCTGTAAGGCTCACAGAAAGTCACCTGCTGGGCATTAAGCGAACCACTCATGTCCAAGCAAAGGCAAAAAAAGATTATCATCAAGCTCCAACGCATATCAAACTGCTCCTCTTTATAAGTTACGAAGAATTATCTGGAATAGATCCACTATGGTAACTGGGTAATTCATTACTCGCGCTGCGCCGCAGTTTTCCTCAATTTTAAAACCGCATTCCACACTCGCAGCTATCCATTCCATCAATGGGAAAATGTTTCCGGGCCTGGGATAAAAACGGGCTTATTACCACTTCTTTGACTAACCGAAGCAAGTCAGAAAAAATGATAATCAATTGATAATCAAAAAAATAAAAAAATCTTTTAGACCCCGGGGCTCTACTACACCCTTCCGGCACGCCCCTTGCCCTTATGTATTCGGTTTTTCATAGGATATTGGATTTAAAAACGGGGCTGGATTTTTATCCTGGCCCTTTTTTTTTAACTTTGAAAACCTTTAATCTGTTGCCTCTCATGCGTATCGCATCGTCCATTATCCTTTATATCCTCCTTCTCTCCTGTCCTTCATCGGCCAGCCCCAAAGTATCAACGGGCGCCTTTCCCGCCTGGTTGGCTCCCATTCATCCTGACACCAAAAAAACACCCGCCCCCGCTGACATCAGCGACGGTTATTACTACGAACTACTGGACCTGCAGTTCCACCTTTTACACCATACGGAGTTCACTCATTTTGTCAAGCGTATCGTGAACGAATCCGGTGTCCAGGACCAGTCGGAGGTCTCTGTCACCTTCTCCCCGGATTTCCAGCAGGTGGTCTTTCATTGCATTCTTATCCTGCGGGATGGTGCAGTCCTCGATCAGTTGGATCCCAACCATATTAAAGTCGTGCAGGAAGAGACCGATGCCGGCGACTTCGAATACAATGGACTCAAAAGAGCCTTCATTACCCTGAAAGATGTTCGCAAAGGAGACAGGATCGAGGTCGCTTATTCTATCATAGGCTTCAATCCCGTCTTCGGCGAAAAATATACGGATGAATTTTCCCTGGGCCGATCGACCGCTATCAACAACTATTTCAGGACGATCATCACCACCGTCAACCGGCCTCTCCTCATCACCACGCTCAATGGCGCCCCCGCCCCCGAACAGCAACACCAGGGCAATACCCTCGTCTATCGCTGGAGCAACCCGCCGTTGAAAACCTGGGAATCTTCGTCCGCGGCCCCTGACTGGTACAGTGACTTCCCGACGGTCTATATCACGCAATATAATAACTGGCAGGAAGTGGTCGGCTGGGGCCTGACGACTTTTCACCACTATCAGTACCCGTTACCTGCCAGCCTGCAACAAAAGATCGCCGCCTGGCGACTGACCGCCGGCAGTAATAAAGACCTGCTGGCCAATCTTGCCACCCGCTTCGTTCAGAATGAAGTACGCTACCTGGGGCTTGAGATCGGCCCCCATACGGAGCAGCCCCACACTCCGGCTGAAGTCTATACCGGCCGCTTCGGCGACTGCAAAGACAAAGCACTGCTACTCTCCGTCATACTACAACAGGAAGGTATCCCAGCCTGCGTGGCCCTGGTCAATACTTCTACCGGCCGCCGCCTCCCAACCGTGGCCCCGTCTCCCGGCGAATTTGACCATGCCATCGTCGCCATCGAACGTCCCAAAGGCGAATGGCTGTTCATCGATCCCACGATGTCGGGTCAGCGCGGCGAATTGACGGATCTGTTCATCCCCGACTACGGCTATGCACTCCTGCTCCGGGATGGACAGGATAGCCTGCAGCGCATCCGGCCCGGCCAGCGCTATGATTATTTCGTCCGGGAACAACTGGATGCCCGCTATGATGACACGTCGAAATTCACGGTCACCAGCACCTACACGGGTGGCGCCGCCGATAAGATCAGGGGCGAACTGGCAGAGACCAGCATGAAAGATCTCCAGGAAAGCTACAGCAAATATTACGCGGGTGAATTCGAAGGCATCCATACTGATGGAGCCATCACCTGGTCGGACGACAGTCTTACAAACCAGTTGACGGTCAAGGAATTTTATGCTATCCCCAGTCTATGGACGGTCAACCGCAAAGGACAGCGATCCTGTGATTTCCAGGCCAAATTAATCAACGAATTCCTGCCCGATCCATCGAATGCCCCAACTGACGCACCTCTCGGCCTCACCTGGCCTATCCATATTCATTATACGCTGCACCTCTCCTTACCTGAAAACTGGAGCTTTGGCTCAGGTGCCCTGCATATCAAAAATGACGCTTACCAGTTTGATTTTACCCCGGAAACGAACGGGAAGGAAATGACGCTCCACTATGATCTGGCGACCTTCGATGACCACCTTCCGGCGGCCGCCGTCGCGCAATACAAGACCGATTACAAGACCATGACAGACAAAATATTTTTCCAGCTGTATAATGACGGCGAGGCATCATCGGCATCCGATCCATCACCCACAACAGGCCCCCCGGCGGCCCACACCAGTATCGACCTCGCGCCCATCGCGGGTCAGAACGCCCGGCCTTGCTGGCCGGCTATCTGGCTCACCTTCTTTTACGGACTGTTTTTCTCCAGGCTGTTCCTATACCTGAATAGCCGCGGCACGGAGACGCTCTATGCTCCCGGTTCGGGCTACCCGCTAGGCGGCTGGATCTTTTTTCTGGGCCTCAGCATCGGCATCGGCTTGCTGTTCGATACTATCCAGTTAATTCAATCGAATTATTATAGCTATTACAATTGGATCGCCTGGCAAAATGCCGGCGGCGACGTCCTTGAATATCTCTACCTGGGCCAGTTGATTATCCAGCTAAGCTTCATGGCCATCGCCGGCTCCGTCTTATATTGGTTCTGGAAGAAAAGGGATATTTTTCCCCGCATGTTCGTTACATATATGGGCATCCTGCTGACGGGCCGCCTCCTGCTCATCGCCCTGTTCTATACGATACATATTCCGGCGCCACTCATGGCCTACCGTAACGATCTGCCCTGGGCCTTCGCCCGCACCGCCGTCTATGCCGCCATCTGGGTAAGTTATGTACTACGCTCGGACCAGGTGAAGAGCACCTTTCTGGAGCCTTTTCCCGATCACACCGGTTAAGGCATCTTTTTCACATCGTCATGGATCGGCTGCAGACTATGCAGGTACACATATATCGCCGACAGATCCTTCTCCTTCATGCCCGCATAGGCCAGCCACGGCATCGGCGTACCCCTGTCCCCCGCAACCAACGGCCTCAGCACATACCCGCTGTCGGCATACTGCTTGAAAGCCCGGATAAACAATTCCCGGCTCCAGTTCCCGATACCGGTTTCCTTATCCGGTGTAATATTCGCAGAATAAACTTCCTTCCCCGCGGAAGGACCAAAATCACGGCCGCCGCCGAATTCCGTTCCGGCAATGACCTTTCCCTTGTCAACCTTGCTGTGACAGTCGGCACAGCTGGCCATCTTCACCAGGTAGCCGCCGTAGGCGATGGAATCGGTGCTGTCAGGCCGGGGGGTCATCGCCGCGGGCTTAGGCATGGTGTTGACGATAAAACTGAGTGGAAAATCCAGTGTGGTCGCCGCCACATCGTTGGGAATAGCCGGCAGCGTACGGAGATAGGCGATAATGCTGTAGATATCTTCGGAATCCAGTTTACCATATGCCGGATAGTTCATGATCGGAAACAACGCATGCCCGTCCCTGCTCTCCCCGGTAGTGATGGCCCGGAATAATTCGCCATCGGTCCATTTACCCAGATGGGACGGCGTGAGATTGGGAGCATAAATATTTCCCGGGAGACCTTCCTCATGCCCGAACAACTCGCCTCCCTTCCCCAGGGTATGGTCGATGACCGGCCCCCCATAATGACTCCTGTCCCGGCTGCTATGACAGATCATGCAACCCGCCACAGAAAAGGCAAGGTATTGACCGCGCTCGACCCGAACCGGGGTGATCTCTACCTTGAGATCGGTCGGCGGTCCCACATTCGGCAATCTTTTTTTCACGTATAGGCCTGTTGCCAATAGGACAACCAACAGGATGGCAACGAGTATCAGAATGACCCGGGCAATTTTTCTCATAAGCCCCTAAGATAAAACAAGCTTTTCATCAACCACATACCCGCAAAGTAGTATATCTAAACAAAAAACCCCCATACTTAAAGTACAGGGGCCGTTCATCAGTGGTACCGGATGGCTATGACTATTCTATTGCTTGACCAGATAACCGAAGACTCCATCGGCCTCCATGGCAGGACCTGCCGTAAAATATAACCTGTCCGGATCGACGGTTGTAGCAGTGGTCGGTGCAAAACCCAATGCCCACAAACCATTGATGACGATGGTTTGCTTATTCGATTGCAGTTGGCCAAGGAATTGACCGCTCGTGGAGAATACATTGATCCGGCCATCCCCAAAACTGCCGATCAGTATTGCCTGCTGTGAAGCATTGAAACTATTGCTGTTGCTACTGCCCGTAGTCCCGCCTGACTCGCTGGCGGACTTATCGGTGGTATCCATATCCTGGTTCTGCAGGAACCCGGCAGGGGTCATGGTCACACCCCAGGGCGCATTCAGCGTACCTCTGCTGGCAAAGCGCCGCACAAATGATCCGTCGGTATTGAAGATGTCCACAAAACCTTCTCCCGCACCGGTAGCCTGCCTTCCATTGGCGCCGACCCGGGCATAGGTCACGAACAGCCAGCTGCCCACCGGCTGAATATTGAAGGGAGAAAAACCCGTGGGGATCGCCGGATCACGGAAAGACATCCAGGTCACCGCTTTCCAGGTGGTATCCCATACATCGATCTTGCCGGACCTGAAATCGGCAGCATACAAGTAGTTCGCACCGCCATTCGCAGCCAGCGCCAACCCTGTATAGGCAGACGTCGCCGAATTATTGGCGATCCGGAAAGCATTGTTACCTGCCGCTCCGTTCCAGGCGGAAATAACACCGTCACCGCCATCGAAAATAAAGCTGGCCGTTGCCTTGTCCGGCAAAACGAATCCTTTGGTAGAATTGAAGACGATCCCGATAGGTTGACCGCCTACTGAGTCGGTCGGAGAAGGAACATTCACCGGCGGCCGCACAATGACGCCATTAGCCGTGTACAGTTCACTGACCCCATCCAGCGTCGCATTCACCCAGGCAATACCCGTGGGCGACCAGGCTAACCCCCAGGCATCCTTTAAGGTAGGATCTGTAGTGGTGGTAGGATCATAAATGGACTTATCGGCCACCAGATTGACCTCATCGAAATTGCGTAAGACCTGTGGATTGATGGCAGACCCTTTCCGGCAGCCCACCCCCAATGTAATACATATACCCAGCGTTAGACAGGCATTGGCATGCCGCCTCATAGATGATAAGTTGTACATCTTAAGTGTTTTTAATTTTTTTTAAAGCAAATAGAAGGGTATGTGCCGGCCGGCATTTCTACGGAGAAGTCCTGCTCCACGCAGGCAAGAAAACCAACGAAGGCTTGCAAGAAGGAGTTGCCTGTAAAAAAAAGATAATCTATAACGTTTTGACTACACCCCGGAAAAATCCCGCCGACTCGGCAACGCCCGGCATCGGATCGGTCATATCCATTTCATGCTCTATGCTGCAAACCCCCGCAAAGCGTATTTCGACCAATGCCCGGATCAACCCCGGAATATCCAGTACGCCCCGTCCCAGCACGATCGGCTGAGCCACCTTGCTGATGACTGCCAGGTCTTTAATATGTAAATCGAAGATCCGCGACCCATAGTCTTTCACAACCTTTACCGGGTCAGCCCCCGCCCGCGCAGCATGACCGATATCCAGACATAACCCCATCCCCGGATCGAGATCTTTAATATGGTTGTAGACATCCACAGGGGAAGGATACAGCTTATCCTCCGGACCGTGATTGTGAATGGCGACCCTGATGCCGGTCGACTTCACCTTCTGACTGGTATAGGACAACAACTCGGGATTCGGCGCCGCAATGATGAGGTTGACGCCCAGCGCATGCGCATAATCGAAGGCCCGGTCGACCTCCGCATTGGTCTTCATATAGATCACCCCCGCCGCATAGATCTTGATACCCGCGGCCGCAAATTGCGCCTTCACACTTTGGATCTTGTCCGGTGAACTGTCCAGCGGCAAATGAAAATCCTTAATAGATAAATTGGTGATACCCACCCGCTTCATCATCTCGAGCGATGCATCAAGCGGCACCTTTAAAAAGGTATACCCCGCAATACCCAGCTGCAGGGTATCCAGCGGCAACGCCTTACCCAGGCCCCCCGCCATCGAAGGATCCTTCTCCATCAAGTTCCCGGACCCGGCCGCACATCCTTCCCTCTTCAACCCGATCGATCCTGCCACAGCCGCCACCGGCAGCCCTATAACCCCCAAACCCGCTGTCTGTAAAAATTTTCGACGTGATGACATGGCTAAAATCGTTTTAATGGCTAAATCGTTTATTAGCCCCTAATATAAAGAATCCCGCCTGGAAAGGCGGGATTTTCTTTAACGATAACGAAGGTCTTGAACCACTATATATAACTAAGACTTCACTTGGTAAACAACTCTTCCCGCACCTTACCCTTAGCCGATGGGAAATCCAATCCCAGCAACTTCGCCACAGTCGGCGCTGTATCCCGCTCATTCATCTCCTTGATAACCCCACCCTTCTTCACCCCGGGACCATACGCTACGAATCCCGTCCTGATCTCAAAAAAGTCGGGAAAATGACCGTGTTGACCCCCATGCCCCGGCTTCATCGCCTCGCCGGTAAAAGCATTACCAAACGCAGCGCCTTTCAACGCGCTCAAGGCAAATTCCACCTCCGGATTGCCTCCGATCTCATTCATCTTCTTCCGGTCGATCACCCGGAAATATTGCTTCGCCGAATCAGGCAGTTCCCGCAGGACCTTCTTTACGGCCTCTAATGTTTCCTTGTCATTCCGGTCTTTCAGATACAAATAGGAAGATCCGCCAACGGAATAAAATTGCGCCTTCCAGTTGCCGGCATTCCAGTCTCCCTTCTTCACATCGGTCAGCAATCCCGCATTCGCCAGCCACACATTGGGATTCACCTGCTCGGTAGTAGTCACAAACCCGTGATCCCCCGTCACAATAATGACGGTACTATCCGCTATCCCCGCAGCCTTCACCGCATCGACAATGATACCCACGGCACTGTCGGCATTCCTTACCGCCGCACGTACCTTGTCCCCGTCACGTCCCTGCTCATGCTCGAAATGGTCCACTGAAAAAAGATGAATGGTCATCAGATTCGGTCTGGCCTGCCCGATCACATAAGCGGCGATCTTCCCTACATTGGTATTGAGACCATAATCTATCCTCGATGCTCCACCAAAAACATCCTTTTTCAGCGCATCCAAAAATCCCGCCGGCTTGGAATACTGATCCTGCACGGTCTGCCCCATGCTCCCGACATCCGGGATATCGTACTGCACCGGCGCATCCGCCGACACCGGCCATAACAAGGATGCCACGACCATTCCCTTCTGCTCGGCCGCCGCCCAAAGGGTTGGCGCCTTAATAGAACTGTCATTCCAATATATTTTCTCCCCGGGCCCGGTGTTGTAATAGATGCCATGCACCGCCGGCTGTACGCCTGTCACCATGGTCGTATGCGATGGATAGGTCATCGACGGAAAAACGCTATTTTCCCCCAGTGTATACGTCCCGCCAGCCATCAACTCGCGGATCCGAACAGCCTGCCACGAAGAATCAAGATAAAAGTCCGGCCTGAATCCATCTACGGATATCACGATCACATGTTTTACTACCGCAGGACCTTGCGCCATGCAATGCCCCGTCAATAGCATTCCGAATAATACGCTTCTTAACCTCATGAATTATTTTTAAATAAAAGCCCCGCCGGTCACAAGGACCAGCAGGGCTATCACTATAAATATTGGTTTTTTCATACTACTTTCTTTGCTATCACATGAAAAGGACCATTGTCTATTGCCAGGTCGGATTCTGTCCCAGATTCGGGTTCAACTCGATCTCCTGATAAGGGATGGGATAGATATACATATAGGACTGGAAGTTCATGATGCTGGTAAGAGCGTCGAGCCAGTTGAGCTCACCATACGTACCATTGGCCAGGATCTGCGGGTTCGCTCCGGTGCTGATGGTCGGCGATACATTAACGAACACGACATCGCTGTCCGCCGCTGTCGCTGTCGGCTGCGTCCCCTGGTAGAAACAAATATCCGCCGCGCCATTCTGATCGAGGTCATACCTTACATTGAGTGCAGGTATATATATCCCGTTCCAGATATTGGTTCCATTAGGCCCGATGTTGTTCATCAGATCACCTGCATTCCAACGCGCCAGATCGGCAAACCGGAAACCTTCCAGACACAGTTCGGTCCCTCTTTCGCGACGGATCTCCATGATAACGGGATCAGAAACGGCAGGATAATAGTTCTGCACCATGTAAGGATCCAATGTTGTTGGCAATACATTGGTGGGACCCGTGATACCAGCCCTGGCCCGTATGGCCCCAACAGTATTGGCCCAGTCGGTGGAGGTCAGGGTTCCCTGCTGCAGCTCTTCCTTTGCCTCGGCATAGTTCAGCAGGATTTCCGCATAACGCATCATCGGCGTGTAATTGGTATTCTGTGCAGTACCGTCGTAAATCTCATCCTGCAGACACCATTTGATCGGCTGATAACCGGTATAGGTATAGTTGAAGACAGGAGGGGCAGCGATGTAAACCCCATCGAGCGTCCGCGAATATCCCGGTGTCCTGATGGTCTGGTACAGCCGCGCGTCTCTGTTCTGCATCTCATGCACGAACGACATGGTATCATGGCCCGGCACGCTGGTGAACGGCGTACCAGTCGAAGTCAGATAGGTGTTGATAAACTTGCGGGTAAAGCTGAACCGGTCCCCATAAGTCGAACTGGTATAATACCAGTTGGCGTCATTCAGTACACTCAGCGACGTACTATAGTTTGTACCCCACATGACTTCCGGAGTAACGGGACCGCTGGTGTTGATGAACAGGGTCCGGTAAGAGCCCTCAAAGCCGGTGCCACCTGCCGTATTCAGGGAAAATGAACCACTGGCCATCACCGCCTGCGCTGCCGTTTCGGCTGCCTGCAGGAAAAAAGTGGGCGTTCCC
>JAMFSL010000242.1 GCA_026225275.1 Puia dinghuensis | reverse complement strand
TGGGCAGCGAATGCAGCCAGTGATCCTGTGTGACACCGTGCATGATCAGCAGACTGCCGGGTTCCAACTGCAGGGACAAGGTCTGGTGCGTTTTTCTGTGCCTGAAGGAAAATTTTCGTTCGGCGCCAATGCTTAGTGAAGCAATGGCGCCATTTTTCTCAAGGGTCTTTTCATCGTCGCTATGCCAGGCCATGCCTTCATCGCCGTTATGGTAGAGATTGAGCAGGCAGGAATTGAATGTCCGGCCGGAGAGGGATTCGATCCTGGATTTTAATTCCAGCAAGTCTTTTGTCCAGGGCAACGACTGGCGGGTCCTGCCGGAATACGCATACGCATAGTTACCGTCGCCGTACCAGGCCACTTTTCTTTTGGTGATGAAATGGCGGCCAAAGATCACGGCCTCGTCGTTACGCCATTCGATATGTTCCAGCAGGCGATCGAGGTAATGCTTTGCCTCGGCAGTGCTAAGGACCCTGCCGTAGTAGTCTGCCGCTCCGTCGGAAGGAAGGAGGTTAACGATCGTATCGGAGGGATCCGAATTGAATAGATCTTTTTCCATGTTTTATGAATTGACCTTTGACGCTTCCCAGCCGATCATGGCTGTCTTTCGTGTAATGCCCCAGTGATATTGCCCGATGACGCCTTCCGACCGGATGACGCGATGACAGGGAATGAGGAAAGCTACCGGGTTGTCGCCGACTGCCGAACCGACGGCACGCGAAGCATTAGGGTTTCCCAGCCGGCCGGCGATATCCTTGTAGGTCGACAAGCCGCCCATGGGGATCTTCAGCAGCGTCTCCCAGACCTTGAGCTGGAAGTCTGTCCCTTTCAGATGCAGCCGGATCTGTTGAATTTCGCGCCAGTCTTTGGTGAAGATGTATAGGGCATTCTGCTGGATGAGGTCGGTCATCTGGTGGAGCCGGGCATTGGGGAAGTGTGATTGGAGGTCGGCGAGCTCATCCACGAAGGCCATGTAGCAGATCCCTTTGGATGTGGAAGCGACCAATATATTACCAAATGGGCTTTCGGCAAAACTGTAGTTGATCTCCAGGTCGGCTCCCCCGTTGCGGAACTCTCCGGGTGTCATGCCTTCGATATGAATAAACAGATCGTGCAGCCTGCTGGTGCCCGAGAGCCCTGTCTCCAGTGCTGCGTCGAAGACTGTGGCCTGCTGTTCTTTCAGTATGGTCTTGGCATGTTCGACACTGATATACTGAAGGAATTTCTTGGGGCTGACGCCTGCCCAATCCGTGAACAGCCGTTGGAAGTGATAGGGGCTGAGATGGATCTGGCCGGCTATTTCTTCCAGGTTGGGCTGGTTTTTAAAGTTCTCCCGGATATAGTCGATGGCTTCGGCAATCCGGTCATAATTGATTTTTTCCTGCTCTTTCATGTTATACAAATTTATAACACAAAAGTAGACTGGCATCTGACGGGAGAAAACCCGGTTCTTGCGATTCTGTATCATTTTTCCCAACTTTTGTATAACTGCCCCGCCAGACGCCGGGATAACTTTGCTGTATCAAATCATTCAAAAATTAAAATAAAATGGCAAAGACAATTTTTATTACCGGTGCATCCCGCGGATTCGGGAAATTATGGGCAGAGGCTTTTTTGAAGAGGGGCGATAAGGTGGCCGCTACAGTCAGGAACCTGTCCGCTCTGGACGATCTCACGAAAAAATATGGCGACGCGCTGCTGCCCATCCAACTGGACGTGACTGACAGAGCGGGTGTCTTCACAGCCGTGCAGAAAGCAAAAGCCTGGGCCGGAACCATCGACGTAGTGATCAACAATGCGGGCTATGGATTGTTTGGTACGATTGAAGAGACGACGGAAAAGGAAGCGCGGGATCAGTTCGAGGCCAATGTCTTCGGGCTGTTGTGGGTCACACAGGCCGCCCTGCCCATCCTGCGGGCACAGGGACATGGACATATCATCCAGTTGTCGAGTATCTTAGGCCTGGTGACCCTGCCGGTCCTGGGAATCTACAATGCCAGCAAATTTGCCGTCGAAGGGCTTAGCGAAACCCTGGCCACCGAGGTCAAAGGCTTTGGCATCAACGTAACGCTGGTAGAACCCAACGGCTTTGCCACCGACTGGAGCGGCGCCTCTGCTATCCATACCCAGCCCATAAAGGACTATGACGGGGTACGGGCCGCCTTTAATGAAGCGGCAAGTGGCGACATCTGGGGCAATCCCGAAGCTACATCCAAGGCTATCCTACAGCTGGTCGATAGCCAAAATCCGCCTCTCCGGCTTTTCCTCGGCAAAATGGCCCTCCCCTGGACGAAGCAAGTCTATACAGACAGGCTGTCCTCATGGGAAGAGTGGAATGAAGTGGCTACCGCTGCTCATGGAAAATGATGTACATTCAATTAACCATATCTGTCCCTGTCCGTCGCTGACGGGCAGGGATTATTCAATTCAGGTATATGCAACATTTCAAAACCATCAGCGAGCTACACCGCACGACAGGCTTCCCGCCGCCGATGCATCCGTTGATCAGTCTTATCCGCTGCGGCGGAACCTGCTCTATAGGAGAAAAGGAGTTCACCAGCGACTTCTACCTCATCAGCTTCAAAAAATTAAAGTCAGGCATCATCAGGTACGGGCAGACGAAATATGACCATGCCAACGGATCGATGGCCTTTATCAAGCCGCGGCAGGTGGCCGAATTCCGTAATCTTGAATTCGAAGAAGATGGATTTGTCATATTTATCCATGAAGATTTCCTCCATGGGCATCCTTTGCATGCGGCTATCAAAAAATACGGCTTTTTCGAGTATGAGGTCAACGAAGCACTGCACCTGTCGCCGAAAGAGGAGGAGTTGATATGGGATCTCTTCAACCGCATCGATGCCGAATACCGGAACAATCCCGATGAATTCAGCCGCAATATTATGCTGACGCATATCGATTCTGTCCTCAGCTATGCGCAACGATTCTACAAGCGACAGTTTATCGACCGAACCATTCTATCGACAAAGACGGTCTCAAAGTTCAATGAAGCCTTAAAGGAATATCTGGCAGCCGGATCCTTGCAGGACCAGGGTCTGCCGACGGTCACGCTGCTAGCCTCCAAGCTGCATCTGTCTTCACGGTATCTCAGCGATCTGTTGAAGGAAGAGACCGGCAAGACGGCTATGGAGCTGATTCATATCCATCTGATCTCGGAAGCCAAGAATCTGTTGAAAGGCGCCGATCAGTCCGTGGGTGAGATCGCCTATACGCTGGGATTCGAAAACCTGCCCTATTTTTCCCGGCTGTTCAAAAAAGAAGTGGGAGTGAGCCCGATGCAGTATAAGCGGCAGTACAATATGAATTAGCGTGGGGGCGGCGACACATCCGCACACCGGCTGTATCGAATCCAGACAGCCGGAAAGGAGCAAAAACTACAAATCATTCTATATTAATAATTTAATGATTTGGCACTTTCTTAGCTGCACCCGGGTATGATTGCCAACTATCTCACCATCGCCTGGCGTAACATCACCCGCCATAAAGGGTATGCTGCTATCAATATCCTCGGCCTGGCGCTGGGGATGACCTGCTGTCTCTTCATTTTCCTGTGGGTGCGGGATGAAAAGAGCATCGATAATTTCCATGCCGACGGCGACAATCTGTATGCCGTCTATGAAACAACTACCGCCAACGGCAAGACGGGGGGGGATTACAACATGCCGGTCCGGGCCGCCCAGGGTTATTTCCATCCAACTTTCCTGCTGGATGGAGCCAAAGAGGCTGTCCCCGACATTGCCGGCTTTTCTTATTATGCTACCGGCTACGATCTTCCCTGGGGTTATGCCGAGACCCTCCGCTACGGCGATAAAATGGTCAAGCTGAATGGCTCCCGGGCGGGGGAAGATTTTTTCCGGATGTTCAGCTACCCGCTGATCGCTGGTACTCCGGCGACTGCGCTTCAGAATATCAGCGATATCGCCCTATCCCGCAAGGCGGCCGTTATCTTCTTCGGCAGCCCCGCTGCAGCCATGGGGAAGACCATCCGGTTCGAGAACACCCGGGACTTCACCGTCAGCGCCGTCTTCGAAGACATGCCACGACAAAGCTCCCTGCAATTCGACTTTCTCGTCAATTTTGAATTACACAAGAAAGGATTGGTCAACTGGTCCAGCGGTAACTACCAGACTTTTATCCGGCTATCGCCCGGGGCGAATGCGGCCGCCGTGACTGCCGGATTGAACCATATGCTGCAGACCCGGATGGGTGACAATGACGGCGTCAAGGTCCGGCTTAGCCTGCAGCGTTACGGTGACCTGTACCTGCACAGCACCTTTGTCAATGGAAAGCCTGTCACCGGTCGGATCGAATACGTTCGCATCTTCAGCGGTGTAGCTATTTTCATCCTGCTGATCGCATGCATCAATTTTATGAACCTGGCAACGGCCCGCTCCGTACGACGTGCCAAAGAAGTCGGGCTTCGTAAAGTGGTGGGGTCCGCCCGTGGACACCTTATCGGGCAGTTCCTGGGCGAATCGCTGCTGTTCGCTTTACTAGCCATGCTCCTGTCCGTTCTGCTGGCATGGCTGTTCCTGCCCGCCTTCAATCAATTTACCGGCAAGACTATCAGTTTTCCCTTCTCTGAGCTGTCTTTCTGGGGCAGTATGGCCGGCATAGTCCTGCTGACCGGCCTCGTGGCAGGCAGCTACCCTGCACTCTACCTGTCCGCCCTGCGACCCGTAGCCGTCCTGAAAGGGGTTTTTCGTCATACCAGCGGCGCCGTCTGGCTCCGAAAGAGTCTGACGGTCTTTCAATTCGTGCTGTCTATCATACTGATGATCGCCACCATCGTCATCCTCCGCCAAACCGACTATGTCCAGCATGCCAACCTGGGGTACAACCGTGAGAACCTGCTATATATCCGCGTAGAAGGCGACCTGACTAAAATAGACAAATACGAACTTTTAAAACATGAAGCCCTGACCATGCCCGGTATATCTATGGTAGACCGCAGTTCGGAAACACCCCATGCCATGAACTTCGTTGCGAACCCGGATGCTATCAACTGGGAGGGAAAAATAAAAGACGAAAGGATCGGCTTCAAACCTGCCTCCGTCGGATTCGATTTCGTCAAGCTGATGGATCTGACCATCGTAGAAGGCCGCGATTTTTCTCCACAGAACCCTACGGACTCCACCGATGGATTTCTCGTGAACGAAGAGGCGGTGCGGCAGATGGGTATGAAGCAGCCCCTCGGTAAATGGGTATCCGCCTGGAGCAAAAAAGGCCATATCATCGGCGTATTGAAAGACTACCATACCCAATCCTTCCGGGAAGCTATCCTACCCGTGATCGTCGACGTAAAAGAATGGCAGGACTTCGGCGTGATCATGATCCGCACGAAACCTGGCCAGACCACACAAGCCATCGCCAGCCTGGCGAAGGTTTATAAAGATGTCAACCCTAATTATGCTTTTGCCTGGGAATTCGTCGATGAGCAATACAAACAGCTTTACAGCAGTGAAATGCTGATCTCCCGGCTCTCCACCCTATTCGCTACCCTGGCAATTATCATCTCCTGTCTCGGCCTGCTGGGCCTGGTTATGTTTTCCGCCGAACAGCGTACCCGGGAGATCGGTATCCGCAAGGTCCTGGGGGCGTCTATTGGTCAGATCGTCAATTTGTTCTCGAAGGATTTCCTGCCGCTGATCCTGCTGGCCTTCCTGATCGCCGGTCCATTAGGCTGGTATGCCATGAATGCCTGGTTGCATGATTTTGCCTATCGGATCGATATTTCCTGGTGGATCTTTGGACTGGCGGGATTTGTGGCGTTCCTAATCGCTATGCTGACAGTGGCGTACCAGGCTATTCGGGCGGCCAGGGCAAATCCTGTCAGTAGTTTAAGAGCGGAATAAAGGTTTGGCAAAAATATTATGGCCAACGTGTAACATTTTGCCTAAAATCACGTTCAAAGGTATAGCTGCATTGTCTTTCCTTTCAGCAGTCACACTACTACACCAGAATATACACAACGAATGATAGGGCAAAGATGACGCCCGACGAGTTTTCTCATGTGACGTGAAATATGTCATAACCGAAGGTCTGTTTCTACAGACTTTCCTTTTTTTATACCCTTCTGATTTTTATACCCTTCCGACCCGACGCATAGTCATTCCGATGCCGATGACTCTATCACTGTTTTTTCAATCCGCCGATCGGGTATAAACCACATCACCCCTACTACAACGTAGAGGCCGAAACCCAGCAAGGGATTGATAAAGGCAAGGAGGATCGCTACAGCATAGATGATAACGGAGAGGCGGCCTTTCCAATCTCTGCCCAGAGCTACAGCCAGGGGTGAATCGGGTCCTGCCGCCCGGATCAACTGGTTGCAAAGAATGGTATAAGAGATGCCAGTCATAATAAGGACGCAACCATACAGAATGACGGGCCATCGGGCAAAATGATTTTCTCCCATCCAATCGGTAACGAAAGGAATAAGCGACAGCCAGAACAGCAGGTTGAGATTGGCCCAGAGAACGGAGCCATTGATCTTCTCTGCCGCATACAGCATGTGATGGTGGTTATTCCAATAGATCCCGACATTGACGAAACTGAGGATATAGCTAACGAATACGGGGATCACCGGTATCAGGTCCCGGATATTGTCGCCATGAGGCACGTGCAATTCCAGTACCATGATGGTAATGATGACCGCGATGACTCCGTCGCTGAATGCTTCCAGGCGTCCTTTTTTCATGCGCTCGTTTTAGCCGCTAATATACGGATTCGGCAGCAGCGGTCCGATGGCGCGGTAGCGCTTATCGATATAACCGGTATTCCACGCGGCGATTGGCTTCACGTCCTGCCGGATTGTCCTTTCCGTCGATCGTCTCGGGTTCCAGCGGGCAGCATTTACCAAAGGATTTGCCGCGCAACCTGGCGGGATCGATACCTTTTTTCACCAGGTATCGGATACAGGCGTCCACACGGGCCTGTGCCAGCCGGATATTATAAGCATCCCCACCGATGCCATCCGTATATCCTTCTACCTGCAGATGCAACGACGCATCGTTGTTCAGCACGCTGACCAATGAATCCAGCACATAACATGCGGATTTTGGCAGTGCGGACTTCTTATACGGGAAATTGCCGACAATAGTCGAATGGGCAATGGTCTGCATCGGCGGCGGCACGGGTTGAAGGGCCAGATCTTCGGAATGAAGCGTGTCCTTACCCGTTACCATTTGCACCAGCCAATCGCCGGAACCGGGCCGGTAGCCATCTTTTGCGGCAGCCAGCTGTATCCGGGACGTATTTCTCAGCACGAAGCTGTAATTCCCCGAGCTGTCAGTCACGCCCTGTGCCAATTCTCTTCCTTTATGGTGCGGGTCTGTCAGGATCAGCCGTACGCCAGCGATCGGCCGCCGGGATTTGTCGTCCACTACCCTTCCTGCTATATACTGCATGTTGTTCTGGCGTACGCTGTACAAGGCGAGACAGCAGCCGGATCCCCGGTCGGAGCTTAACCAGCCGGTATTCCAGCAATTGTCCTCATCGGTGCTGACAAAATACAGATCGTCTTTCGGCGAATTGATAGGTATACCGGGGTTCTGCGGCTTCTCCCAACGGGAGAAATCGAAGTTTCCATGCGAATAGTAGATATCGAAACCGCCCATCCCCGTCCGGCCATTACTGGCAAAGACCAGCATACGGCTGTTCTGATGATAATACGGTGCTTCATCATCTTCCGGGGTATTGATCGTCTCGCCGAGGTTGGCCACTGTGATGACCTGGTAATCGCTGTCGAGGCGGGCATACCAGAGATCATATTTTCCGATGCCGCCGGGGCGGTCAGAGGAAAATAGCAGGTAACGCCCATCGGCAGTCACGAAAGGCTGGGTACTGTTGTACCCTTCCAGGTCAACAGGCATTCCCATGGGAACGGGTCGTGTCCAGCCGGTATCCGTATGTCGCGAGGACCAGACGGCAGCCTGTGTCCGCCCATCTTTTTTTGTCCATTGGGTGAAGAACATTCTTTGTCCATCCGCAGAAAAGGCGGCCAATCCATTGTGAACCTTGTTGTCGAAAGCGACTGGCATCGGGCGCGCAGCCGCCAGCGCTTCAGTGTCGGCAACCGGCTGAGAAACTGCTGATGCGGGATCGGCTTGGCCGGAATACGCTTCATATAATGTGTTGCGATATTCCGTACCACCTGTTTTGAGGCCGGCAGCTACAGCCTGGATAGACGTGAATACTATCGTGTCGTCATTGCGAACCGACAGGGCATAAGCAGAAGTACTGCCATGGTTGGACTGCCGGTCGAGCTGCCAGTTGTTCTTATCCGATCTTGCCAGCTGGTCCTGGATAAAACGGAGGCTTTCCAACTGTCTATCTGCATCGACCAGTATGGGATTCATTCCGGTGTATTCCTTTTCGAAGGAGGTCAATTCGTCTATCGCCTGCACATAATGACCATTTGCTCTCAGAACAATGCCATACCAGTAGTGGCATTCCGGGTAGGCCGCAACTGGAAATTTATTGGCTATGCTATACCAGGCTTCCGCCCGGGTATAGTCATTCACCTGCCGGTAACACTCGGCCAGGTGGTAGACCGCTTCCTGCCGGGGATTACGATGAGCCTGATCTTTCACCTTTTTCTCGACGGCAAATGGTTGTGCCTGCGATCCCGATCTTTTCCCCCCGAGGTATTTCTCATAGTATTGGGCAGCTTCATAGTAATCCTTCTGACGGAATAATTTTTCTCCCTGGCTGAAATAGCCTAGGTGATTGACCTGTGCCGTAGCCCGGGTCAGGAAAATGATACAAAGGAGTGTAAGGCGACTGGACTTCATGGCAAAAGTTTAAAAACGCGGACAATAAAAAGGTTTTGTTTTAAGGGTGCTTTTCCCGATCCCGATATATGAGATGGATATTTCAAAAGTCCCCGTATGGGTGGCGGCAGAAGACAGCGATGAAACTGTCGCATCATAGCTGGCGCCGAAAGTCATCCCTTTATAATAAATTCCGGCGAAAGGGATAATGGCATCTCCCATGCGCCAGTTCATGCCGCAAATAAAATCGGTGGCATCACTGGCATACAGCTGCAGGTAAGCGCCGATCACCTTCTCGGTGAAGGCGCCTTCTTTCATAAAAATAACGCTCGGGACAATATTGTAGATATTGGAATTATTAATGCGCAGGCCGCCCTGAGCGACGTAACGGATGGGCAGCCGCTGAGCATCGTCACCGGACAGAAACGGATTGGCCGGACTGTTGAGGTGGAAGGCCGAGAGGCCGCCAAAAAAACTGGTGGTCTTGTCCGGAACGGCATCATAATAGGCAATACCTACTCCGCCATCAAATGACAGCACAGAGGTACGGGCAAATGATTCGTTGGAAGCGTTGGTACTCTCATACCCAAGACCCGAAGTCCACTGATCGCCGAATTGAAGTTTGGTGGGATCGAAATGACGATTGATAAACCCGCCCTGAAGGGCCATCACTAAGTAATGGTCGGCATTGGGCCCAAAGCGTACGCCTGTATAAGCCATGCTGACATAAGCAGTGGTAAAGCTATATGCCTGATCGGAAGAGCCCTGGTTCAGCATACTGATTCCAAAATTCGCATTCTTATCGGTGACCATTTCACCCGACAGCCCTTTCGTCGTCAATGTATTCCCGTACTGGCTGCGCCAGATGGCAGCTGCCCGGTAATCCCCGTCGATGGCGCCCGTCAACGCGGGGTTCAGCAGCATCGGCTGGTTATAATACTGTGAGAAATGCGGGTCGATCTGTGCATGCGCCGACCCCTGAATCAGACAGGTGGTCAGGAACAACCGCAAACACAGAAAGAGTAAAAAATTTTTCATAATTCTATCGGATTTACAAGCTCGCAGCCGGCCTCCCGCGTTAGCGGATCAGGCTGACCGTTCCTTTTCTATTCAACGTATAACCATTTGTAAAGACAACTTTTATCGCATATAGGTAGACTCCTACCGGCGCGGGATGACCGCCAATTGTTCCGTCCCAGCCGCCCTGCGGATCATGGGTCTCGAATATCTGCTGTCCCCACTGACTGAAAACCCTCATCTCCATCCCGACCATAGATGAGCTATAGACCTTGAACACATCATTTTTACCATCATTGTTCGGCGTGAACGCATTGGGAATGAAGAAATCCTTCAGATTGGGATTGACGTCGACCGAATACCCGGCCGTATCCAAACACCCCTGATCCGATTGAGCGATCACATAGAATTGCGTGGCCGTATCGTGAACAATAAAGGTCTGGGAGAGGACAGTCTGATCCGGGAAAGTGACCTGGGGCTCCCAGGCGATGACCTGGTAGTTGAAATTGGCGGCGGAGGTCAGCGTGACGGTATTGCCCGACAATACAGGCTCAGGAGTTGCTGTCAGGGTCACGGTGAACGGGCGCACATGGACGGTGATCGCGGCCGTATCGGAGCAGCCGGGCGCATTCGTGGCAACAGCGTAATAGACGCCGGTGACCATCGGAGTAACGATGACGGTGTCGCCGCTGCCCTGCGTGGGCCAGTCGATGGTATTGCCCGGCGAGTTGGCCATCAGCGTATCGGGACTGCCTTTACAGACGTCGGTGTCCCCGGCCAGCGTCAGCGTCGGCGGTTGGTTGATCTGGACAATAACCGGCTCCATCGCCGTGGTACAGCCCGTGGCCGTAATCGTTCCCTTCATATAGTAAGTTCCGGAAAGCGCCATCGCTGACGGATTCCCAACGGAGCTCGTCCCACCGGCGTCGCTGAAATACGAATAGCTGAGCCCTGCTGCGCTGCCGGCCGTCACGCCCGCAGCGGTGAGGTTGACAGTAACCGGTGAGCAAACGGCTGCAGGATTGTTGACCAATAGCGCCGGATTGCGGATAATAACAGACGTAGTGGTCGTATTGCTGCAGGCGCCGCCGCCAAAGCTATAAGTGACCGTGTAGGTACCCGTAGTACTCGTCGCCAGATCGATGGCCCCGGTCGCCGCGTTGATGCTCAGGCCGGCCGTTGAACTATAGATGCCGCTGGAAGTGCCTGTTTGCGTCACCGTAGCGGTCCCGGTCGTGCAATAAGGTGATCCGGCATAGAATATCGTGGCTGTCGGCAGGGCAATGATCGTGACAGAAGTTGTCGTCGTGTTGCTGCAGGTGCCGTTAGAAAATGTATAGGTTACCGTGTACGTTCCGGCCGTGCTCGCGGCCAGGTTGATCGTACCGGTTGTCGCGTCGATGCTCAGGCCGGTTGTGCTGCTAAAGCTGCCGCCGGAAAGGCCAGTCTGTGTTACTGTCGCCGTACCTGTTGCGCAATACGGAGATCCGGTATAAGAGATGGCGGCTGTAGGCAATGCATTGATCGTGACCGTCGTCGTGGTCGTATTGCTACAGGTGCCGTTAGAGAATGTATAGGTGACGGTGTACACGCCTGCGGTGCTCGTCGCTAAATTGATGGTCCCGGACGTCGCGTTGATACTTAGTCCTGTTGTCGAACTGTAGGTACCACCGGAAGTGCCTGTCTGGGTCACTGTCGCCGTGCCGGTTGCGCAATAGGGCGATCCGGCATAAGAAATGGTCGCTGTCGGCAGTGCATTTATCGTAACCGACGTCGTGGTGGCGTTGCTGCAGGTACCATTGGTGAACGAGTAAGTGACCATGTAAGCGCCTGCCGTGCTGGTCACCAGGTTGATGGCACCGGTAGTGGCATCGATGCTTAGGCCGGTCGTCGAAGTATAAGTGCCACCGGATGTACCCGTCTGCGTCACTGTTGCTGTGCCGGTCGCGCAATAAGGCGATCCTGAATAAGATATAGCCGCAGTCGGCAATGCATTGATCGTGACTGAAGTCGTGGTCGTATTGGGGCATGTGCCGTTGGTGAAGCTATATGTCACCGTATAAGTGCCTGCCGTACTCGTCGCCAGGTTGATAGCGCCTGTGGTCGCATTGATGCTCAGCCCGGTTGTTGAACTATAGGTGCCGCCGGAAGTGCCCGTCTGCGTCACGGTCGCTGTGCCGGTTGCGCAATACGGTGATCCGGTGTAAGAAATCGTTGCCGTGGGCAGTGCATTGATCGTTACCGAGGTTGTCGTCGTGTTGGAGCAGCTACCGTTGGTGAAGCTATACGTCACCGTATACGTTCCCGCCGTGCTCGTCGCCAGGTTGATAGCCCCGGTCGTGGCATCGATGCTCAGGCCGGTCGTTGAACTGTAGGTGCCGCCGGAAGTACCTGTCTGGATCACTGTCCCCGTAGCGGTCGCGCAATACGGTGATCCGGTGTAAGAAATCGTTGCCGCCGGCAAGGCATTGATCGTTACCGATGTCGTGGTCGTGTTGGGGCAGGTGCCATTGGTGAAACTGTAGGTGACAGTGTAGGTACCTGCTGCGCTCGCCGCCAGATTGATAGCCCCGGTGGTCGCATTGATGCTCAGGCCGGTTGTGCTGCTAAAGCTGCCGCCGGAAAGGCCAGTCTGTGTTACCGTCGCTGTGCCTGTTGCACAATACGGAGATCCGGAATAAGAGATAGCCGCAGTCGGCAATGCGTTGATCGTCACCAACGTCGTGGTGGTATTGGGGCAGGTGCCGTTGGTGAAGCTGTAGGTGACCGTGTATGTGCCCGCGGTGCTCGTCGCCAGGTTGATGGCGCCGGTGGTTGCAGTGATGCTCAGGCCGGTCGTTGAACTGTAGGTGCCGCCGGAAGTACCTGTTTGGGTCACGGTCGCCGTGCCGGTTGCACAATAGGGTGATCCGGTATAGGAGATTGTCGCCGTGGGAAGGGCATTGATCGTCACCGATGTAGTGGTCGTGTTGGGGCAGGTGCCGTTGGTGAAGCTATACGTCACCGTATACATGCCTGCGGTACTCGTCGCCAGGTTGATCGCACCGGTGGTTGCATCAATGCTCAGCCCGCTGGTCGAACTGTAGGTGCCGCCGGAAGTGCCCGTCTGCGTGACTGTTGCTGTGCCGGTTGCACAAAAGGGTGATCCGGAATAAGAGATAGCCGCTGTCGGCAATGCGTTGATCGTCACCGACGTCGTGGTAGTGTTGAGGCAGGTGCCGTTGGTAAAGCTGTAAGTGACGGTGTAAGTGCCTGCAGTGCTGGTCGCCAGGTTGATAGCACCGGTGGTCGAATTGATGCTCAGGCCGGTGGTCGAAGTATACGTACCGCCGGAAGTGCCCGTCTGCGTCACGGTCGCTGTGCCGGTTGCACAATAAGGTGATCCGGTGTAAGAAATCGTTGCCGTCGGCAGCGCATTGACCGTCACTGAAGTCGTGGTGGTACCGCTGCAGGTACCATTGGTAAAGGAATACGTCACCGTATACGTTCCCGCCGTGCTTGTGGCCAGGTTGATCAACCCGGTCGTTGCATCGATACTCAGGCCTGTCGTCGAACTATAAGTGCCCCCACCCTGGCCCGTCTGCGTCACAGCCGCGCTACCGGTCGCGCAATAAGGCGATCCGG
>JAMFSL010000241.1 GCA_026225275.1 Puia dinghuensis | reverse complement strand
CAGGAGTCGTATTTCAGCTGTTGCGCATAGACTTTGGCCAGCACCGCCTCAGCCGCGCCTTGTGTAGCCCGGCTATGGCTGGAGGCCTGGTCGGGGTAGGTCACCGGCAACGCCGCTTCGGCATCCTTAAGGTCCTGTTCGATCTGGGCATATACGCTGTCTACGCCGCTGCGTGATTTCAGCGTATTGGGATCGACGGCAATGGTATGCAATTGCAAGACGACGGGGCCATAGTTGCTGACCAGGTGTGAATAGTGATACGCTCTTAAGAATTTAGCCTCGCCCAGGATCTGCGCTCTTAGGCTGGGTGTCAGCGCCGTATCCGTTATACCAGGCACATTGTCCAGGATCGAATTCGTCGCGCCGATATCCATATACAATTCAAACCAATCCTCCGATAAAGGTTGATTGTCCGTCGCCACCGAGGTAAAATTGTCCACCCCATCGATATCCGGCGCGCTGCCCCCCGAGTAGTTGTTATCCGACCGGACGTCACCGTCTATGAGATAATTCCAGGCATAGTACCAATAGTTGTAATTGGCCATCAGGGAATAACATCCTACTATGGCCGCTTCCGCGTCGGAGGCGCTCTTGAAGTCCCCGGTAGTCAGGGTGTTCTGGGGCGTCTCGTTCAAAAAGCTTTTTTTGCAACTGCCGGCTCCCACCAGCATGGAGGCGGTAGTCAGAGCCAGAAATATTTTTCGTTTCTTCATCATTGTAGGTTTCATAGTTTACAACGATACATTAAGACCGAAAGTGACTGATTTGGCCTGCGGGTAAGTCCCGTGGTCGAATCCTTCCTGGGTGGCCAGGTTGGTGCCCGTGCTTGTGGTTACATTCAATTCGGGAGAATAGCCTTTATATCCCGAGATGATAAACATATTCTGCAGGGTTACATAAAGACGAAGTGCGGACAAACCAGCCCCCGAGATCCAGCTCTTTTTGAGATTATAGGCCAGTGTCATCTGCCTGAATCTTAAGAAAGACCCATTTTCTACCCATCGGGACGAGATACTGTAATTCGGTACGGAATTGGCCGGGGCTGCGCTGCCATAAAAGGCCTTCGGGACATCGGTGACATCGCCCGGTTTTTCCCACCTTCTCAGCACCTCGGTGGTCTGATTGACCATATCGGTCATGTCTTCCGTCTCCATTCGGGTGGCATCGAAGATCTTGTTACCATAGACGCCGTCGATCAGAACATTCAGGTCGAATTCATGGAAGCTGAGCTGGTTGGAAAAGCCGAAGGTGAATTTGGGCAGGGCGCTGCCGATGAACGTCCTGTCATTATCCGGGTCGATCTTCCCATCGTGATTGAGATCTTTGAAGTTGATATTTCCCGTTTGAGCGTTTACCCCTTCGTCGATATATCCCCAAAAGGAACCCAGGGCCAGTCCACCTTTAACGATACCCGCATCCCCGCCGATGTCCGGTATGTACCCCGTGAGGATGGGGGATGTGCCTGCAGGCAATACCACTATATTTCTGTTGAACGACATATTGAGGGCGCTCTTCCAGTTCAAGCCATGGCGGTTTTTGACAATATCGCCGCTGAGGATAAACTCAAACCCTTTATTCTGGACATAACCCGGCAGGTTCTCCTCCTTTGTACTTACGCCGGTGGTCTGAGGCTGAGGTACGTCCAGGATAAGGTCATGGGTCCGTTTAATATAATAATCGGCGGAAAGACTCACCCGGTTATTCAATATCGCGATATCCAACCCGGTATTCAACTGTTTTGTTTCTTCCCACAACAGATCCGGGTTGCCTGCCTGTGCGTTGGGTGCGGTTCCCGAAGTGATCGTAGTCCCGTCAAACGCATAGTTGTTACCACCGCTCAGCTGACTAAAGGAAGGATAAAGATCCGCGGGAAGATTACCTGTGGCGCCCCATCCGGCCCTCAGCTTCAGATCGCTGATGAAGGTTACGTCTCTCAGGAAGGCCTCGTCTGAAACCCGCCAGCCAGCCGAAAAGGCGGGGAAGTTTGCCCATTGATTGCTGATCCCCAGTCGGGACGAACCGTCTCTTCTGATCGAAGCGCTCAACAGGTATTTGCCGTCGTAGGAATAGTTCGCGCGACCAAAATAGGATTCCAGCGTCCAGGCATCCGCATAAGTATTGTTCACCGTATAAGTGGAGGCCGCGGACAAAACATGGATAGCATAGCTGGGAAAACCATAACCGCTTTGACCCGAAGAATGGTCGGTCTGTTTAGAGGCGCTCGAGCCTATGATCACATTGAGCGAGTTCTTGTCGAACTTTTTGTCAAAGGTGAGTGTGTTGTCCCATATATACCGGAAACTTTCGACGGTATTGTAGCTGCCTTCTCCTCCCAATTGTTTTGCGCTTTCCGTTAATCGGGGGTCCAGGTAAATGGTCTGGTAGCTGTTTTCCAGTACGGCGCCCAACTGGGACCGGAAACTAAGGCCCAGCGGCAGCTTGATCTGGAGATGTCCGTCTCCTAATAAATTATTGCCGATCGTATAATTGTTGACGCCATAGATATCCCCCATGGGGTTGGGAAGCCCCTGGGAAAAGGCGCTGAATCCGTACGTTCCATCTCCATTGGTATTATAAATGGAACTAAAAGGCGGCGTGTTCAACGCGCTAAGTACAAACCCTCCATATAATGCTCCATCATCCTGCGCCCGCTGGTTGTCGGGCACGTCATAGTAGCCCGTCCTGTTGTAGGATACATGCGTACCAACGCTCAACCAGTTATTCATCTGTTGCTCCAGGCTAAGGATGATCGAATAGCGTTGATAGCTGCAAGTAACCGCAATGCCCTGCTGGTCGACATAGCCCACGCCAAAATAGTATGTGCCTTTATCGCTCCCACCCGAGAAACCGGCGTTGATCCCCGTCATCGGCGCCTTGCGATAGACCAGGTCCTGCCAGTTATTGTTATTGGCTGTAACCAGGGAATCGGGAATGGTATAGCCGATGTTGCCGGAATTGACCTGCTCTTCCGTCAATAAGGTCGCCAGTTGCTGGCTATTGAGCAGTTTTATCTTTTTGGTGATCTCCTGGGTGCCGCTATATGCGTTCACGTCCACCCTGGTCTTGCCTTTTATGCCTTTCTTGGTAGTGATCAGCACCACTCCGTTGGTGGAACCGGCGGCGCCATAGATACCCGCGGCGGAGGCATCCTTTAAGATACTGATAGATTGGATCGTATTGGGATCCAGCGTATGCGTATCATACGATACGACCCCGTCGATGACATACAGCGGTTGGGTATTGCCCGTCAAAGAGGCAATCCCCCGAACAAAAACAGTAAAATCGGAACCCGGTTTTCCCGAAGGCTGCAGGATCTGGGTGCCGGGCGACTTACCGGCCAGTACCTCTGCGGCACTTACGATCGGGCGCTCGCTCACATCCGAGACGCTGACCGTAGATATCGCGGATGTAATATCCTTTCTTCGCTGCAAGCCGTACCCGATCAATATCATATCATTGAGCGACGTCGAGCTGAGCCGCAAGGTCACGTTGATCGTCGTTTTGTTCTCCACCGGTACATCCATCCCCTCGTATCCTACAAAGCTGAAATGCAGGATGGCCCGTTCGGGAACACGGATGGTAAATAGCCCTTCCGCATTGGTTTGTATACCTTTGTTGCCGCCAACGATGGTTACCGAGACCCCGGACATCGGTCTTTCGGCGCTATCGGTTATCAGGCCATGTATCTCCGTACCAGGCGGTGGTACATCATCTTTTTTGCGTTTGATGATCACCGTGTGTTCAACGATGGAATAGGTCAGCGGTTGATCTTTGAAACAGCGGTCCAAGGCCATTTCAAGCGAGACATTTTTGATTCGGATGTCCATTTTTGGTATCCCGTTCAGGACCTCATCCGTGTACAGGAACGAGTAGCCTGTTTGCCGGGTAATCTCCCGGAATACTTTCCCGAGGGAGGCGCTGGACATGGAAAGCGAGACTTTTTGCGAATAGCCCCTTGCGCTGATCTGCAGAAAAGCCGCCATGATGAGGACAGCAGTTAATTTCATAATCAACAAGCATTTGCACACTGTACCCTCCGACCCTATCTAATGTCTTAGGGCCTGACGATAATCTTCTTTCCTTCTATGCTAAAGTGAACCGCACCGGTTAGCTCGAGCATCTTAAATACGGCAGATACATTCTCACTCCGGGCGATCTTTCCCTCGAAATGTTCGTCCGTTTTCCCTTCATATTCCACATCTACATCGTACCAACGGGTCAGTTGCCGCATCACGGTCTCGATGGGGACACCCTCGAACTGGAAAAAACCGTCCTTCCAGGCTACTGACTCGTCCGCATCCACCTCTTTCACGCTCATCGATCCCGAGGATCTATCGATCGACGCTTCCTGGTTGACCGCCAGTACGCGTGAACCCGTTCCTTTTTCTGTTACCCTGACGGCCCCCGCCAACAAGGTGGTCTTGATCGCGTTCTCGTCCTCATAAGCCATGATATCAAAATGCGTTCCTAAAACCTCGACCTGCACATCTCCTACGAACACCTTAAACGGTTTGTTCTTGTCTTCTGCTATTTCAAAATACGCTTCTCCTTTTAACTGTACCTGCCGGTCATTACCTCTAAATGCCGTCGGATAGCTCAGTGAAGAGGCTGAATTAAGCCAGACTTTAGTCCCATCGGCCAATATGACCTCGTATTCACCACCCCGCGGCGTTTGGATAGTGTTCGTTGCGGAGGTTGGGGTCTCCCTGGAAACGTCAGCTCCGGGGGAAGCCTCCTGCCCTTTGGAAGCGTCGTATATCAATTGCCCATCTTTCTTGTCGATGCGGCTACCGGCCTCGCGCCTGATCGTCCCGTTCTTAGCGTCCGCAAGATCGATCACTGATCCGTCTCCCAACGACAACGTCGCCTTGTTGCCTCCGGGGGGTAGATCATTCCTGGGCTTTGCCAGCTTTGCAACGCCGGGTACCGGTTTCGCGCTTCGGGGGGAATTCCATAGGTACTTTCCTGCAAAAACAACGACGAAGATCACCGAAGCCGCCGCTATCCATCGGCGTGTGAGGACAATACGGCGATGGCGCGTCTCTTGTCGCTCCTCCTGAATGACCAGTTGCAACCCGTCGGACAGACGTTTTCCGACAGCTTCGGTGGTTTCGGGTTTTGGGGTAAAAACCAGTTCGATCTCTTCCTTATCGGCTGTGTCATACCATTCATGCAGTAACCCGATCTCCTTTTCGGTAGCAATCCCCAATAAAAACCGTTCGGCCAATTCAGCCAATTGCGTTTTATCCAAAGTAGTCGTTTTATTATTAAGTAAGAGTCCCGGAGCGATCGATTACCCTTAGTCGGACAAAAAATTTCCCGGTACGAGACGACCCTTTTCCTGCCCCCGGCAAACTGCCCCCGGCAACTAAAGACTAATGAAAAACAAAAAGGCAAGATCACCCATCTTCGAACGGATCAACCGCAGCGCCTTGGTTAGGTGGGCCTCCGCGGTTTTGAGCGAGATATTCAGTTTTTCAGCCACTTCAGGCAATGCCTGGTCCTCGATCTTGTTATATATGAATACCAGCCGGCATTTCTCAGGCAATTCATTGGTCAAACGCTTGACCAATTCCAACAGCTGTTTGTCATCGATCAGTATCTCTCCCGGCACCGGTTTAAGCGATTGCTTACCAGCTGCGGCTTCTTTTTCCGCTCTTCTTTTTTCCACGACCAGATAACGATAAACGGCGTACCTGGTAATAGCTGCAAGATAGGGCGGAAGATCGCCGATATCCAGTCTCTTCCGTTTATGCCAGAGGGTAATGAAAACATTTTGAACGATCTCTTCGGCGGCCGTGGCCGATTTGAGGCGTTTGTGGGCGAGAAAGTATAGTTTGTGCCAATAGCGATCATATAGCTCCTGGAATGCGGAGGCATTATCCTGCTTTAGTAATCGCAGTAGTTCTGAATCGGTTAGTGACTTGCAATCGTTCATATGCGTAAAACCATTCAAATGTAGTCAATTACAGCTGATTTTTCATTTGCGGGGAGATGGCCCCTCAACTTATTCTCCAACATTTTGATAATCAAAAGGTTGAAGTTTTTACGAGACAAAGATACTATTAATGCGTAAGGAGTGACATTTGTCACTTCATCAAAGTGACAAACGTCCTTAGCCAGCTAGCCGTGGTTTCTGAATTTTGACT
>JAMFSL010000240.1 GCA_026225275.1 Puia dinghuensis | reverse complement strand
CATTGCTCTCCCATTTGCCCAGCTGCTTGTAAACGATCTTCATAAATTGACTGCCGTAATTGGCCACCCCTCTGTTGTTGATGTTGACGCAGATATAGCCGTTCTGCGCCAGCCATTGCTGCCAGCCGTCAGTCGCAAAGCGATTGAAAACATCATGTGACTCCGGTCCCCCATAGACGGTCATCACGACGGGATAAATTTTCGTGGAATCGAAATGGAAAGGCTTGATCATATAACCGTCGATGCCGACTCCATCGGACGTCTTGAAACGAAACATGGTCTGTGGCGAATAGGCATGCCTGGAAATGAAATCCCTGACATCATGATTGTCTTCCAGCTGCCGGAGCAATTTTCCATCGGAGTTATAGAGCCCTACCTGGGTCGGCAGATGAACATTGCTGTATTCATCGATATAATAATGGGTATTGGTCGACATATTGATGTCGTGAAAACCTTCGACCTGCGTTAGCTTTTTCTTATCGCTACCATCATACCGGATACTGTACAGCTGCTGCTCCAGCGGCGATGCCTCGGAAGAAAGATAATAGATGGTCCGGGTATCGGGATTGATGCCGGTGACTTTGATCAGGTCCCAGTCGCCTTTGGTGACGGCGTTGATCAGCTTGCCGTCATAACCATAACGATAGATGTGATAGTAACCCGATCGATCGGATACCCAAAAGAAGTCTTTGGTCTTTTCGGAGAAATAGACCATATCGTTTACATCGGTATAGAAATTGAAAATGGCTACCCATGTACTGTTCTGTTCTTCGAGTACGACGTGGTGTTCGCCGGTCTTCACGTTAAAAAAGTACAGTCTCATATGGTTCTGAGCACGGTTCAGCGTCATGACAGCCAGCTCGTCGGGATTACTGGTCCAATAAATTCTGGGAACATAGTAATCGCCGGTCTCGTCGGGTTTCAGCCATATTTTACGGCCTGATGCCACATCCACCACACCGATCCTGACTGCAGGATTGACGTCACCGACCTGCGGAATGGGGATCCTGACCTGCTCGGAATGGAGGCCCTCGAAATTTGTCATCTGAAAAACCGGAACATGACTTTCGTCGAATTGCCAGAAGGCCATATATCGGCTGTCCCGGGACCAGTTCCAGGCCTGCGCCTGACCGAATTCCTCTTCATATACCCAGTCATAGTGCCCGTTGAAAATACCAACCTCACTGGCGGAATCGCTGGTCAGCTGACGCTCCTTGCCGGCAGCGAATTGATACACGAAGAGATTGCCGTTACGCTCTATCCCTACGCTGGATCCATCGGGGGAAAGTTGCGCCGAACGGGCATCTTTGGCAGCCTGCCGCAATTGATGGGAATCCACATCGTAGATATAATAATCTGAAATACCCGAACGACGGTAGATGGGCCGGAAATTGCTGCGGAATACAAGATGTTTGGAATCTTTCGACCACTCGAAAGACTCATAGTCGAATGCCCGGGCGGTGCCGGGGAAATGCAGTCCGCTATTGCTGAAAACGGTCTTTTCCTCTCCTGTTGCCGGATCGATGGTGTGGATATCTGTGCCGGCAATAAAGGAATATTGCTCGCCACCCTTGATCCAGTTGACGCTGCGCGGCCCGGATTGACCGGATAATATTTCTTCCGATTGTAGGGCTTCGGTCAGACTGCTGTATGGCTGTTGGGCCCGCACTGTATGGAAAATAATGAAAATGAAAAAGGCCGGAAAGACGGTATTTTTCCTGAACATCGGGAATATTTATATTGAGGGATAAAAATATATTCTATATTAGAGAACTAAAACTATATTTTGAAAAGAAAAGACTTCCTTCAACTTTCCGGTATGGGCGCCGGCGGCCTGCTGCTTGGCCGGATACCGCTGATGGGTTCACCTATCCCACCCGGTCGGCCGCTGGAGACGGTCGATACTGCACTGAAAAAGAAAATGTCGGATATCGCGCTGAACGCCGCCCGGTCTAAAGGAGCTACTTATGCCGATGTACGGATAGGCCGCTACCGCAACCAATTTATCATTACACGTGAAGACAAAGTACTGAATACGGTAGATACCGAATCTTACGGGATGGGCATCAGGGTCATTGCTGACGGTTGCTGGGGCTTCTCCTCAACGGATAAACTGGATACGGACGGTATCGCACAAGCGGCTGCGTTAGCCGTAGCCATTGCCAAAGAAAACGCCCGGCTGCAATCGGAACCCGTTCAACTGGCGCCCCAGAAGGGATATGGAGAAGTCAGCTGGAAGACTCCGATAGAAAAGAACGGCTTCGAGGTGCCGATCAAAGAAAAATGCGAACTCCTGCTGGCCGTCAATGCCGCCGCTATGAAGAACGGAGCCAGCTTCATCGACTCGGCCCTCTTCCTCGTCAATGAACAAAAATATTTCGCTTCTACTGACGGATCGTACATCGATCAGGATATCCACCGCATCTGGCCAACCTTCCAGGTAACCAAAATAGACAGCCAGACCGGCAAGTTCGAGCGGCGCGATGCCCTGAGCTCCCCGAGAGGAATGGGCTATGAATACATGATCCCGGATGAGAAAAATAAGATCAAGGGTCTTACGACCTTATACCGCGACCGGTATGATATGCTGGAAGATGCCCAATTGGCCGCCACACAAGCGCAGGCTAAATTCTCCGCTAAATCGGTAGAGGCCGGCAAATACGACCTGGTGCTCGATCCGACGAATCTGTGGCTGACGATCCATGAATCCTGCGGTCATCCTACGGAATTGGACCGGGTATTGGGCTATGAAGCGAATTTCGCGGGAACGAGCTTTCTCACCCTGGACAAATGGCAGTCCGGTAAATTCAACTATGGCAGCCCGGTAGTGAATATTGTCGCCGACAAAACGCAGCCCGGTAGCCTGGGCGCGGTAGGTTGGGACGACGAAGGAGTAGGAACAAAAAAATGGGATATTATCAAAGAAGGCATCCTCGTCAATTACCAGACTATCCGCGATCAGGCCCATATCATCGGACTGAAGGAATCGCAGGGCTGTTGCTATTCACAGAGCTGGAAGGATGTCCAGTTCCAGCGCATGGCCAATATTTCGCTGCAGCCGGGCAAGACGCCGCTCTCCCCGGCCGACATGATTAAAAATGTGGAGAAAGGAATTTATATCATCGGCGACAGCTCCTATTCGATCGACCAGCAACGGTATAATTTCCAGTTCAGCGGCCAGCTCTACTACGAGATCCGCAACGGCCAGATCACGGGCATGTTGAAAGATGTCGCTTACCAGGCCAATACCCGGGAATTCTGGAATTCCTGTGCTGCCGTCTGCGACGCGCAGGATTACCGCCTGGGTGGATCGTTTTTTGACGGCAAGGGACAACCTGAACAATCCAATGCCGTCTCCCACGGCGCACCGACAACCCGTTTCAACGGCATTAATGTTATTAACACTGCAAGAAAAATCTGATATGGCTCTTTTAACACCAGACGAGGCTCAGACCTTATTAAAGAAAGTACTCAGCTATTCGAAGGCCGATGAATGCCAGGCATCCATATCCAGCAACGAAGGCGGCAACCTTCGCTATGCCCGGAATTCTGTATCGACCAGCGGCGTATCCCGGTCTACCGAATTGGCAGTGACCTCTGTGTTCGGCAAGAAACAGGGCGTCACCACTATCAACGAGTATGACGATGCTTCCCTGGAAAAGGCAGTGCGGCGTTCAGAGGAACTGGCGAGGCTGGCTCCGGAAAACCCGGAATATATGCCTTTCCTTCCGGCCCAAACCTATGGCCCTGTCCCGCAGACCTTTATCCCGGCCACGGCGGCTATTACCGCCGCCCAACGCGCAGACAATGTGGCCAAAAGCCTGCAGATAGCAAAGGACGCCGGACTCATCGCGGCCGGATATCTCGAGCATGGCGCCGGCTTTTCGGCCATGATGAACTCGCACGGATTGTTCGCTTATCATACGCAGACAGAAGTGGATTTCTCTATCACCATGCGAACAAGTGACGGAAC
Source organism: Puia dinghuensis (assembly GCA_026225275.1). GTDB lineage: Bacteria > Bacteroidota > Bacteroidia > Chitinophagales > Chitinophagaceae > Puia > Puia dinghuensis_B. Next base: position 1,660 of record JAMFSL010000240.1, on the reverse strand, counting down.
AGGTTCCGGCTACAGCAGCAAGGGTTACAACGACGTTGCTCAGTTGGATGTACCGGCCGCATCGAAGACTGCTGCCTGGAAGGCCTCTCACTCAGGCGGCGCCCGCGCCTTGGAGCCAGGTAAATATACAGTTATCCTTGAGCCGGCAGCAGGGGTCGTCCTGCTGGAAAACCTCTACGGATCACTGGATGCGCGCAGTGCGGACGAAGGTCGTAGTTTCCTGAGCCTGCCCGGCGGTAAGACCCGTCTCGGCGAAAAACTGGTGGACGAACAGGTAACCATCTATTCTGATCCCTGGGACCCCGCACTGCCAGGTTCGAACTACAGCGGTGATGGCCTGCCCAGCGAAAAAATCACCTGGATAGAAAAAGGCGTCATCAAAAACCTCGTCTATTCCCGCTATTGGGCACAAAAAAAAGGAGTCAAACCGGTGCCTAACCCCGACGGCTATATTATGATGGGCGGCACCGCCAGCCTCGACGATATGATCAAAGGCACCGATAGGGGCATCCTGGTCACCCGGATGTGGTACATCCGCGAAGTAGACCCCCAGACCCTGCTATACACCGGCCTTACCCGCGATGGTACCTTCTACATTGAAAATGGAGAAATCAAATTCCCGATCAAAAACTTTCGCTTCAATGAAAGCCCGATCATTATGCTGAATAACCTGGAAGCGCTGGGAAAACCGGAACGGACGGTGAGTGGTGAAGGCGGCGGGACGGCAATGATTCCACCAATGAAGATCAGGGATTTTACGTTTAGTTCCCTTTCTGACGCAGTTTAAACTTCCTTAAACGAAAAAACCCTCAAGATTAATCGAGGGTCTTTCAGAGAAAGTTGAATTTTTAAGGCTACTCCCATGGAGATGCTTGCCGTGGCTTTTTCAGGATATTGAACACATTTGGTTCATAAGTATTGGATACAGCAAATCTACATCAGTATGGATTGTTAAAAAAGAGCAAATCCCCTCGATTTTTGTCGTAGATCTACGATAAGGGGCCGCTTTCAGCTGCTTCTAATCGCATTCTAAGCTCATTTTATCCTTTTCAGCCTTATTTTTACGGCTTAAAATTCACATCATTTGAAAAAGTACCTTTTAATCCTGTCCGGCACACTCTTTCTGCAGACCATCTTCGGACAGACACCCGACACAACTCTCGCCTCAGACAAGAATATCCGCAATAAAGTCTTGAGCGATATCCAGGACAACCTGGACAAAAAGACCAAAAACATAGACCAGACCCTTTCCCGCCTCGACAACAAAGTGGATTCCCTCGACATGGAAATTGCCGTCTCCCGCGATGCCCGCGACAAGGTGGATAAGCTCCTCCAACGCGTCCAGGCCCTGGAACAAAAACAATCGGCGATAGAAGAGAACGAGCTCTATGTTTACCAGGCCAACTACCAGTCGGCCATCATCAACCTCGTCTCGATGGATAAGGAGATCAAGCCGCTGTTGTTGTTCAACAGCGCCAAAAACTTCTTCGCCACCCTCAGCGAGACAGCCAATCCGATGAAATACCCCGGTTATGCAGACTGGTACAAAGGCTTCTACAACTACATCGAAAAGGTAAAAGAGAAGGATCCGTCCATGCAAGTCCTGTCGGACATGGTCGCCATCAGCGGTAATATCACCAGCGCCACTCCTATCGCCGGT
>JAMFSL010000239.1 GCA_026225275.1 Puia dinghuensis | reverse complement strand
CGATGGACTGGTGGATTTTTGCGGCGGCGGGGGTGATGGTATTGGGGATTGCGCTGGCGACGGTGAGTATACAGGCGATACGGACGGCACTAATAAACCCCGTAAAGAATTTGAAGGCGGAATAGGCGGGCGGGTGGGGTCGACTCGGAATGCGTCGCGCTAATTATGCGTATCGGTCTCGACTTTACCGGTGACGGGGATGGTGAGACCCTGCCAGAGGACGTTGCCGGTGGCGTCGACGTGGATGGACATGTGGATTTGGGAGTTGACGTTGGTTAGAAATCCGCTTTTGATGATGCCTGTCAGGGACGCGGAAAATCCGTCGCCCTGGAAGTTCTGGGGGACGCTCTGGCCAAGGGTCAATTGAATCAGGGTGTCGTTGACGAGAGTTCCTTTGACGGTGGTGGAGTGTCCCTGGTAGGAGACGTCGATGGAGGCTTTGCCGGTAGGATCGATGTGGATGTGGAGGTCGTAGGACAGTTTGAAATCATTATTATAAGGGATGCCCATGCCGGTGGCTTTTAGGCGGGCGACGCCGGAGACGCGGGCGGATGGGGGCCAGAGGACGCCCGAGGGGGCGGCCGACGCTGGAAGCGGCAGTTCAGTGCGAGGGATGGCGGGTTGAGCAAGCGCGAACAATAAGACGAGTGTATATAGTTGCATGGTGCAAAATTCAGGTTTTTATCCCAAAATAAGGTGTTAAAAGGAGGACGCGCGAACGCCCGATTCTAAAAGGGCCGGCATTGTGGGCGAGCAGGCAGCCATGGCATTGCCTTTGCCTATACTAGAGGAAAACGCGTATGGTTAAGGTGAAGGCGCCTAAGACGCCGAAACAGCGGCGGCGACGGAGGATAGTGTGGATTGTGGTGGGGTCGCTACTGGTCATCCTGATTGCGTTTCGCATCGCCCTCCCCTACATCTTACTCCGATTTGTCAATAAGGAATTACAGACGATACCCGGGTATACGGGGCATGTGGATGATATCGATGTGGCACTGATCCGTGGAGCGTATACCATCAAAGTCATTAAGCTGGATAAGACGGGTGGCAAAATACCCGTTCCTTTTTTCTCAGCAGAAAAAATCGACCTGTCGGTCGAATGGCGCGCGCTGTTCCACCGCCGTCTCGTCGGCAAAATCATCGTTCTTCATCCCATCATCAATTTCGCCAAGGGACCGACCAAAGAAACTTCACAGACGGAGATCCCGACACAGAGCTGGACGGCAGTAGTGGGCAAGCTGATGCCTTTGAAAATAAACCGTTTTGAGATCATGGATGGTGAAGTTCACTATCTCGATTTCTATAGCAATCCGAAGGTCAATATTTTTGCAACGGACATCCACATCCTCGCGACGAATCTGTCGAATGCCCTAAAACAAAAAGTCGAGCTGCCTTCTTCTGTGGAGGCTACCTGCAGCGGTATTTATGGCGGCCATGCGAATCTGCATATGAAGCTGAATGCACTGGATTCGATCCCTACCTTTGAGGCGAAGGCGGAGCTTTTAGATATGGATGTAGCGAAGCTGAATGATTTCCTGAGTGCCTATGGCAAGTTCGATGTGAAACAGGGAAACCTGAGCATCTATACGGAGGCGGCGGCGAAAGATCATAAACTCACGGGGTATGCGAAGCCCATCATCAAGGACCTGCGGGTAGTCAACTGGAAAGAGGATAAGGATCATCCATTGAAGCTGGCTTGGGAGGCGCTGATAGGCGCTGTTAATTGGGTGGTGAAGAATAAGGGCAAGGATCAGACGGCAACGCGAATCGAGTTCTCGGGGGATTTGAGAGATCCGAATATCAACACCTGGTATATTATCAGTCAGGTCCTACGCAACGGATTTATCCAGGCGCTGTACCCAGCGCTGGAGAATTCTGTCAATATGAATACTGTCGATCAGGTGAAGATCACGAACGGCAAGGTCGAGAAGAAGAGTAAGAAGGAAGTGCGGAAGGAGGAAAAAAAGAAAGCGAAGGAGGATCGGAAGAAAGACGATAAGAAAAAGGATGACAACGCCAATACTACTTAGTGGTGGGGGTGGGCATACCACTATTGTTGTATTGTCAAACACCAATGTCCATCATAACTTGCGGACTTTACCAAAAAACCATGCGAGTTATGAAAAAGACATTTTTATCTGCCATCGTTTTATGTATCGTCTTTATCAGTTGTTCAAAGACGGGCCCGACGGGCGCTACAGGGGCGACGGGTTCGCAGGGTAGTACCGGTGCTCAGGGCCCGAAGGGAGACACCGGCACAGCGAATGTGATCTATTCGGCCTGGAATGATGCTACGAATTTCAGGGATACTACGATCGATGGTTCGAAGCTGGATGTGGCAACATTAGCGGCGCCCTCACTCACTAGTGCTGACCTCAACAGTGCAACAATCATGGTATATTTTAATTTTGGCGCCGGCGTATTCCCGCTGCCTTACACCTCGGATGCCGGTGCCGCGGTCAGCACCATATCTTTTATTCCTAACGTGGGGTCGATCACTATTACCCGGTTTACGGCGGATAATTCCGCCAGTATTACGCTGGGCGATGCTTTGCAATACCGATTTATCATTGTTCCGGGTGGGGTGAGTGTTCCGGATTCCTGGGATTATGCGACGGTGAGCAAGTTCTATAATTTTTCTATTCAGTAAAACATCGGTGTCTTCCTCAACGGATAGCGACCCGGGAACTTTGGTTTTTTTAGTTGATGATCGCCCCGTAAAGGTTGCTACCGCCGAAGGCGGAAGGCATTTCCCCGAGCCGGGTAATGGAGGAATAACCTGCATTGCGAAAGAGGGGTTGGAGCAAGGCGAAGCTCAGCGGGTGGGGAACCCAGATAGGAACGGACTTTGTCCTATCGTATTCTACGATGACAAACGTATTGTTTGGCGAGAGGATCGATTGTAGTTTCGAGAGCAAGTCCAGTTTATTCTTTACATAATGAAAGGAGTTGGCCATGAGGATACCGTCGATATTTTTGAAGGTGAGATGATCTTTCACGAAGTCGGCGGTTTGGGGCTCGATGGAAACTCCGTTGGCGGTTTGCTGTTGCGCGATGGTAGGATAGCGGTCGATGGCATAGACGGTACTGCCCGGTTGAAGCATGCCGGCGAGGGTCAGGGTGAACAGACCCGATCCGCAGCCGAGATCGGCCCAGCGCGTGGGATGCGGGAGCGCCCTGACGAGTGGGTTATCGATCAATGCGAGGGCTTGTGTGGATGTCATGGAAGTGGTTGGGGACGATCAAATTTCCATAAAGATCGGGGAAATATGTAATTTTTTCGTTTCTGCATCCTATACCAAAATGCTATATGAGGGAATCTTTACAACTCAGGGTCCCGACCCCCTGTCACGAGGATTGGAATAAGATGCGGCCGGAGGAAAAAGGCAGACATTGCGAACACTGTTGTAAGACGGTGGTGGATTTCACAGAGATGAGCGACGCGGAAGTCATCCGGTATCTTTCCAAGGCTGGCCCGCATGTTTGCGGACGGTTGATGCCGGACCAGATAGGACGGCGATTGGCCCCGACGCCGGCGCAGCAGAACGGGCGATCGGGCTGGGCGTGGGTGCTGGCGAGCTTGATGATGCTGACGAAGGGGAGTGATGATAGAAGGCCGGTGAAGGCTGCGACGCAGGAGGTAACGCCACAGGGGGCGGGGGAACAGGTCTTCGCGAAAGTGGGATGGAGTATGCCTCGCGTGGCGGAAGATTCGATAGCGCCGAAGTTTTTTCCACCCACGTTTATGGGCGACGTGGTGGTTGTCAAGCCTGGCACGAAGGAGGAAGTGACGAGGATTGTACCGGATACGGATAAAGCCGTTGAGATGGGCGTTCCTGTGATGGTAGAGGCGGATTCCATCCGGCCGCCGGGGGATACGATGTCCGGCGTGTTGCCGGAGACGAGGGTTGGGCAGGAACTTACAGGGATGCTCGGAGGAGTGGTGGTCGGAGTGAAAGTCACCCGCCTCACAGATATCCTGGCAGACACGGTAAAACAAATTGTTGCGGATACCCTGGCTGCGTTAGATTGGCGTCCTGCCCCTGACCTGAACATCTACCCCAATCCGGTGCCGCGTGGTGGCACGCTGCAACTGGCGTGGACAGCGCAGCCAGGATCTTATCAACTTACTTTGATGGACAGCCGGGGGCAATTGATCGCTGAAAGGATGCGGGAGGTCGTGGGAAAGGGACAGGTGGATAGTTGGGAGATACCGGCCAGGCTGGCGGCGGGGATTTATATTCTACGGGTTGTGCGGGCAGGGGGATCAGGTGGGGCGGCGGGATCGGCGACTGCGGCGGGTCCGGTGGCGGTATGCACACGGGAGGTGATGGTGCGGTGAGAAACATTACTACTGAGTTCAGAACAAATATCTCGCAATATTATCAGCCACCCAAAGCCAGGCTCGGGAATTAGCCGCTTTAAAAGTCAGAATATGCTCAATGATGAAGAGACAAAGGATTAATAGGTAGTAGCTGCGAAAAATGGGCTTGCCAGTCTTAATCCTCTCATAGAGCATCAACGCTATTAATGTGGCATAGATGGTGCCATAGGTGACGACCACGGTGAAGAAAATTTTTGATCTTCAATTACAATGACATGAAGCAGTCGCAATTCCTACCGCTGTTAATTTACATCGTCATCATATTGATTTACCTGTGGTTCAGCACTAAATTCAAGAGGGGGTGGACGCACAGGTGCGTTTATGTAAAGGGTGGGAAAATAAATGTTTTATTTTTTATCTTTCTCTTTTTTATGGTCCTGGTTGTCCTTGTAAAAACGACGATGTGATAATCATTTTAGAGAATAAAAAGATCCTGGAATTGCCGGCATAATTTCCCACGAAGGAATGGTCTTGATACTTTTGGCGGGAATACCCGACACCACGGAATTATCCGGGACATCTTTCACCACAACCGAATTGGGCGCGATAACGACATTATTGCCGACCCGTACTTTCCCAAATACTTTGGCCCCAGGGCTGAAATATACATTATCACCGATCACGGGAACATTCTCTTCACTTCTATTTTGCCCGATAACCACCCCCTGCTGCAGGGTACAATTATTGCCTATCCGGGCGAGTTTGTTGATGGTGATCGGGCCCAGATGATAGATGACCAGCCCGGGCCCAGCGACATTGACGGGTATATTAATCATTAATTTAAGACATTTTCGCCGGTGCCGGTAAAAGACAATGACATACCGCACATACTGGAAAAGATTCTTTTTGATATTATGCAAATACTCCAGTTTCCTCAATGTGAGAATATAATCTTCCACCAGGATCTTCTCCCAATTGAACAGGCGTTTAACCCAGTCCCGCAGTATGCTTTTCTTCCTGCTGCCGAGCGCCTTTCTGTCTGCCTCTATATAGCGGAGATAATCCTTTTTATTTAGTATCATAATTCAAAGAGAATATGCAGAAACCCTGCCGGAAAACGACAACAACGACTGCTAAAGTTTTTGCAAAAATGCCAGCAAGGTCGCGCCATTACACCACCACTTCCCGCCCTGCCCGCCATCGCAAGAGATGATCAAAAATGATGCCCTGCTCGCAGTTCAGGGGGCGGATAAACAGGTCCGCGCGAAAGCGGGATTATACCGGATACGGATAAAGTCGTCGAGATGGGCGTTCCGGTTATGGAAGAGGTGGATTCTATTAGGCCGCCGGGGAATACAATATCCGGCATATTGCCAGAAGCGAGGGTTGGGCAGGAACTTAAAGGGATGCTCGGAGAAGTGGTGGTCGGTGTGAAAGTCACCCGCCTCACAGATATCCTGGCAGACACGGTAAAACAAATTGTTGCGGATACCGATCGGCTATGGCCGCGGGTCCGGTGCAGGTATGCACGCGGGAGGTGATGGTTCGGTGAAAAGAAAAGATTATATTTAGAATATGAAAAATTGGCAAGTCTTACCGCTGTTAATTTACGTCGTTATCATATTGATTTACCTATGGTTCAGTACTAAATTCAAAAAGGGTTGGGCTAGTAAGTGCATTTATGTGAAGGGCGGCCGGATAAATGTTTTACTTTTTATCTTTCTCTTTTTTGTCGTGCTGGCTGTCGTTGTAAAGACGACGATGTGACGTTTCTTCCATAGAAGTTGCAGGCTCCTTCATTAAGGGATGAGCTTTCTCATTTGCCGGGGTTAAAGAGTGCTTTCCATGTCGGCTCGTAAGCGTCACCCTTGGTCCACATGGGCTGGGTCGCATCGTTGGCGATGTAGAGCGCGGACAGGATGTAGGCGCGGATGAATTTTACAGCATAGTGCATGTCCATGTTGCCGGTCTCGTCGCTGAGCCGGTGATACCGGTTGAAGATGGTGCTGTCGAAGGATCGCATGCCAAGGCTATAGGTCGGCGCGGGAATGCCTTTCAAAGCCAATGGAGCGTTATCGCTTTCGAAAAAGAGCGAACCGCCGGTCGGATCGCCGTTGACGGACAATCCATAAGCCTTACAGGCATTGATGATATTGCTGTCTTCGCTGGTGCGGTTGAGTCCGACGAGGCTGATGAGGGTGGTGTCGTTGTAGCTGGCATTATCGATGTTCAGATTATACACGGTATGCGCCAACGGGATGATGGGATGAGCTGCATAGTATTCGCTGCCCAACAACCCCTCTTCCTCCGCGCTATACGTCACGAACATGACTGACCTTTTGGGGGGATAGCGGGCGAAGTATTTCGCGGCATCGATGACAGCCGTCGAACCGAGTGCATTATCCCTCGCTCCATTATATATGCTGTCGAGTTTGCCTTCTTCCATTTGCGGCTGCGCTGCCACCCCGAGATGATCGTAGTGTGCGCTAAGTACGATGTACTGGCCCCGCAGATTGGGATCGGTACCCTGCACGAAGGCCATGACATTCTTCAATTTTAGTTCCCGGATGGGCGTGGCGGTTATGGTCACCGAAGCGTTGCCTGTGGCGCCTTTTGCCAGCAGGGGCTGATCACCGGCATGATAGCGGAGTGCGATCATGGGAATAGCGGTTGCCTTATCCGGTTCAACGCGATGTTCGCCTGACATGGCGGACTGTAACGCGGTCCAATAGTCATCATCTGTGTTGAGATTGATGAGCAGACCCAGAGCCTGTTTGGCTTGCAGCACCTGCCGGAGCTGTCTGACCTTGCTCATATCTTTATGCGCGGATGCGCGGGTGCCTGAGCCGGCGTCGATCAAAACGAACTTTCCTTTCAGCTCCAGCCCTGCCAGCTGGGCTGCGCTATCGTCGCCAATACATACCACGGGCGCGTTTAACTGAATATTTTCAGCGTCGAACTGTAAGGCAGTGGCGCCTATACTGAAGGTCCGCGATCCGATGGTGATGGTGCCAGTTGGCGATTGGCGTACGAAGGACAGGGTGAAAGGCTGGAAGTAGCCATTGGCGCCGGGAATGGTCCTGGCTCCAGCTGACTGGAACTGATCGGCGATGTACTGCGCGGCGGTGTCGATCTCCGGCCGGCCGATGTAGCGGCCTTTCAGCCGGTCCGAGGCGAGATATAGGAGAGGTGCAATGGCCTGGTCGGCAGGGAGGGTGGTGGCGATGCCGGCCTGGATTTTAGCGGGGGGCTGTGTCATGGATGACTGTGACGCAGACTGCGCATGGGTTTGCGCGAACGACTGCGAGATCGACGCGGTGATGGCAAAAAGGAGCGCTAAATGTTTCATGTTTCGAAGGTAGGTTTTTTTATATCTTCGGGTGGTATCTGACCATGAACATTACCTTTATGAGCGTACTTCGTTATTATTCAAAGCAGTTTGAGATCACTTTCGAGATGATCAGGAATCTTTTCATACCGCGTAAAAAAGAGACGCTGCTGTATTTTGAAGAGATCGGGCTGACATTGGCGGTGCCGGGGTTTCTGCATGTGCTTAATAAAAAGCAGCTTGATGCGAGACTAAAAAAGGTGGATCAAAATCGCGATCCGGCTGCCCCTTCCTTTGGGAACGATGGTAATTGCCAACAGCTGTTTATAGCGGACCATGCTGAGTATTATTATATGTCGGGTATTATGATTCCGCTGGGCGATCGGAGACCCATAGACGCGAAAAATGAATATTACGAATTTGAGCATTACATGTTGAATTTGACGAAGAGTGCATATGAAAAATATAAAAAGGTGGTGGTAGAAGAGAAGTCAGTGGAACGCATGATCAGCGGGGTCGATTTTGAAAAAAGTGAGCTGACGGTCCGGGTACCGGGGGAAGTGCTTCATTCTATCTATTCTTATCATGGATTTCATCAAGGGTACCATATCCTGTTGACCGCTTCATTTTCCGATGAGAGAAGGGGAGGAGAACTGCTGGAGAGTATCGAGAAAGCGAGGTTTTCGGAATGACCTATTCCGTTCTCAGGCGGCTCTCATCGGGAGCCGAAGCTCACTCAACCCTCAGGCTGTCAACGGGTGCCGAAGCTCACTCAGCCCTCAGGCTGTCAACCGGATTGGCCATCGCCGCTTTGAAAGTTCGCAGCAACAATATCGTCACGGCGAATGCGCCAGCAACAGGCCTGCGTCGAGGAAGATCCCTACGCTGAGGCTCGTTCGGTAAGCATAATTGGCCAGCCACGCATGGGCGCCCCACCATCCCAACGGAACAGCTATCAGAAAAGCATAACCGATCAGCCATAAAAAATCTACAGATAGCAGGCTCATCACCTGCAACACGGAGGCGCCGAGTACTCTGCGGATGCCGATCTCTTTTGTCCGCTGATGGGTCGTATAGATAACCAGCCCGAGGAGACCGAGGCAACTGATAGTGATGGACAGGCCCGTAGCCCAGGAGAGCAGTTTGGCGGTATTCTGTTCGTTCCGATACAAGGCTGCGATAGACTGGTCCTGAAAGGTATACTCAAAATTATCTTCGGGATAGACGGACGACCATGCGGTCTGCATCCGGTGCAGAACTGCCGACCAGGCATTTCCGCCGGGCTGCTGTGGATCGAGGGCTACACTGATGAACCCTTCCTTGTCTACTCCGGAAGCGAAGACCATTGGTTCTATTGCGCTGCGCAAGGATTGCTGATGAAAATCGGCGATGACGCCGACGATGGTTTCCTGGCGGCCATTCCAACGGACTACGTCGCCGATCGCTGACTGGTCATCCTGAAAACCGAGCAATCGAGCGTACGTTTGGTTTATCAATACGTTCCGCACGGTGTCGCTATACGGCAATTCCCTTCCCGCCAGGAGTCTGAGCTGGTAGAGGCGGCAATAATTTGTATCGACATATTTGATTGTCACTTCGGTCGTCATCTGTCTCTTCCCGTTATTGTATGTCAGCTCGTCCCCATAATCGTAATTCGAGAGCGGCGGGGAGCTGGACAGACTGACGCCGGTGATTCCGGGAATAGATCGTAGCTTATCCAGCAGGCTGCGCCTGTGAGTCAGGGTGGTATCGGTATAGCTGGTATAGAAATGAACGATCGCGTCTTTCTTAAAGCCGAGGTCGCAGCAGGGGCGTCAGCAGGATGGACAGCAGAGTGGCCAGTAGGGTCAGCGTAAAGGTTTCGGTCAGAAATTGCCGGATCAATTGGGCCCGGGAGCTACCGATGGTCTTGCGAATGCCGATCTCCTTCGCCCTTTGCGATGATTGGGCTGTGGTCAATATTGATGAGGGAAAAGGCTTTGTTGCGCCGAAGGTCGCGCCAAGCCATCCGGACGTCAATTGTAAGCATAGCGGAGGATTTGGTGCGTGAATGGTTTTGCATTCATACCGAAGGTTTTAATCGATGGGTGGTTTGACGACGAGAATCCGATTGATATCTTCCGTGATATGTTGCCGGGCCAGGGTGAATGCGGATTCGGACTCCTTCTTCGGCGTCCCTTTGATGGCCGTTCTGATCTCTTCTTCGATGTCAGTGAATTCGGTGCGGATGCCGGTACTGGCGCGGGGTATGCTGCGGCCAAGGGCCTGTGAAATCTGGCGGTAATTTTCGAACGACGACATCAATTTCCGTGCGGCCTGCTGGGAGTAGTCTGCGGGTAGGTAATCGCGGATGGCGGTCAGTTGTGTTTGGGCTTCGGTCATATTCATTGCCGGTTCTGTTTCCTTAAAGGTAGGGTTATTATCCAGAGGATCAGGGAGTGTTACCGGAGTTTTAACGGCATTTTTCAGTTGCTTGTTAATTCGTCCTTATTGCTTGATGCTTCATTGAAAAGATGCCCATTGCTATTATCAATAGCTTTATCTTCATTTTTATCAACAGGCGCATCACCCGGAAAACAGAGAGGGAATTTGCAGGAGTCTTCGTCCTCTTGGTTGTTTACGGCATTATGTTGGATTTTTCTTTTCATACACTGCTTTGTTCGATTATAGACGATTCCTTCAGACGATTTGAATTAGCGTATTTTCATCTTATTAATCTGCTCTAATTAGTATCGTTAAATACAGTTGACAAAAGCTGCGTTTCGTCTGAACTCAACCATAATACAAGCCCGGCCACGTCTTGAATTGTACCATTCCTGTCCATAGGAAATAATTTTATTCCCCCCTCTGTTTCTTTTTGGCTCATATCCTTCATAAGGGCAGTATCAATGAAAGCTGGTGCTATGGTATTTATATGAATAGCTGGATATTCTCCGCGAACGTTTTGTAACAGCGTTACTATACCGTATTTTGCTTCAATATACTGGCTCGATGAGGCTAGACTTATAGCGCCCATTATGGATGAGGTATTTATAATAACGCCTCCACCCTGCTTGTGCATAGCTTCTATTTCATAATGCATACAATTGTTGAGACCAGCGAGATTAAGACCCGCCTGATTATCAGATGATTCCATATCCCCGTCTGCCGGATGCAGGGGGTCACTGAATACGGCAGAATTATTGCAAGCAATATCTAGACTGCCATATGTCTGGATGGTTTTTTTTATCAATTCCTCACAAGCTGCTGCATTGCTCACATCTGTTCTAATATAAGTGGCATTCCCTTTTCGATTTTTTATTTTTGCCAAAGTATTCTTGCCCCCTTTTCGGCTAGTATCCGAAACGATTACTTTTGCTCCATAAGCTGCATAGAGTAACGCGGTAGCAGCACCGATACCCCATCCAGCACCTGTTACCAATACTGTTTTACCTTTAAAATAGTGTTCCATTTCTTGTGTATTGGACGAGTTATAAATCTACTAAAACCGTTTTTCCTGCAATCATTCCTCTAATTGTTGAATGCCTTCGAAGGAAAGAATGAAACGAGTTCCCTTGCCTTCCTCCGATTGTACCTGCACCGTAGCACGATTTGCTTGAAGGATATCTATTGCTATTGATAGTCCCAGCCCCATTCCGCCAGCCTTAGCGGTGAAATAAGGCGTAAAAAGACTATTCAAATTTTCTTTGCTGATGCCGATGCCGTTGTCTTCTATTTCTATTATACATTTACCGTTTATGGATCTTGTAATCAGTTTCAATTTTCCCTTCTCCGAGTGCATGGCGTCGATGGCATTGATAATAATATTAATTAAAGCGATCTTTATTTTCCATTTATTCACCAATATTTTACAGTCCAGAGTAGAATAGTCCTTCCTGACCGTGATATTTTTAAGTAAGATCCGGTCTTCAGTCATCGCTAGTGCCTCGTCTAACAGTTGGTGAATGGTATATTTTTCCAAATGCATTTCATCGGGCTGCCGTGATTTGAGGAGATCGGTTATTAAATCGTTAATTTGCCCGGAGGCCTTCATAATTATGTCCAGGTAAATTTTATGATCAATGCCTTTGACCGGGGATTTTAGCATTTGTACTGCCAGGTTTATAGTTGCCAATGGATTCCGGACTTCATGAGCCAAGGCAGAGGCAAACTGGTTGGGCTTTTTTTGCACATTTTTGTGTGGAAACAGAAACTTAAACAGGTTCGCAGATTGATGACTGATTAGTTTTTTAAAATTGACTTCAACTGTGCGAGTGTTCATTTTTTGAGGTTTTAGTTTGGTTTGAATGCCGAAACTCTAGCTGTCTGATTCATGTACGGCCATTAAAGGGCAATACAACCTTCAATGAATACCCTTCACCTGGTTTTGATACAACCGTGACTCTTCCATGATATAATTCCGCCCTGCTCTTGATATTTATAATACCTAATCCCTTTTCTTCTTCTAAAATATTGCAGCCATTTCCATTATCTGAAATGTGTAAAATGATTTTATTTCTATGTTTGGTTAAATTTATAGTCGCGCATGTTGCTTTTGCATGTTTTAAAATGTTATTCAATTGTTCCTGTACAATTCTGAAAATGGTAAGCTGTAGCCTTTCATCCAAGTCTTCTTCGTTAATGCCTGCCTCCTTGAATTCAATTTTTATCGTATGTATCATGATCAGATCATCTAATAGAATTTTTATACTATCAAAAAGACCCATATTCATCCCCGGAGTCGATAAGGTTTTCGAAATTCTCCGGATCTCCTCTATTACGTTCACTATGAAGGTGGAAGACTTCTCCAGGCACATTTCCCTGTTCTCCTCGTCCGTTTTTGCCATTTCGATATACAGTTTGGCTGCGCCCAGGATCTGATTCAAATTAGCATGCAGTTCTTTCCCAATCTCCGACCTTTCATTCTCCTGCGCCACCAGCACGGCATGAGTCATTTCTTTTTGTCTTGTTAATCTTTCCCGCACTAGCTTCTTTTCACTTTCCAGTAATTTAATTTCCGCTGATTTTCGGACAGTGATATCCTGGGTGGCGCCGATCATCCTGCAGGCAACCTCGTCGCCATCATAAATAATATGCGCGCGGTCATGCACATAGGCATAGCTGCCGTCAGCCCTTTGAAACCGGTACTCATCTTCCCAAATACTGTCAGATCCCTCCGAAAGGATTTTGTTTAATCTGTTCAAGATGCGCACTTTGTCATTAGGGTGCAGGTGATTCTCCCAAAAACTTTGGGGGATAAGGGCGTTCACTATCTGGTAGCCAAATACCCTTTTATGGCCGCCGTCTATCCAGAACAACTCCCTGGTGTGAAGATCCCACTCCCAAAGACAATCATTCGTTACTTCCGTCACAAATTGGTACAGTTCGTTCATCAACTTACTTTTCTGTTGCAGACGTCCCGAATGCGCTGAATGATCACGACTCCTAAAAGAAACAGATAAGGTATCATCACAATGGTACGTAATGACATCAAACCAAGCTCCCATTTTCCCCCAATATTCTTCAAAATGAGCGGGGATATCCTGTATAAATGCGTTGTGATAGATTGTATAAAAATCTACGGGAATGGCTCCCGCAAATTCTTCCCAAAGGTTCTTCCCGATTATGTCCACTGCCGGAACTCCTAATAATGTTTCAGCGGCCTTATTCCAATATATTACTGTCCAATGCTGATCCACTGTAAGAAACCCATTGGTAATAATTTCAGTAATTGGCTTCCCCAGATAACCAGCTTTCTTGACGCCGTTTGTAGGTGAAATAGGTTTAATTGCCATATTTTTCCAGTGGTTAATTAATTTAGCCGTTCGCATGCGGAAAATGAAAAGCCCCTTGTCCTGCAAGGGGCCCTTCTTTCACAAAAACTATTGTTAAGCATAGGATTCTCACCGTGTTGTTTGGGCGTTGAATAAAAAGGTTCTTGAAATTATTGTCCATTAGAATTCAGCTAGTTTTGAGATGAACGAATTGAATTCATATAATTGGGTACGGAAATGATCCTATCGCGATTTTCGTTTCTAGCCAACTTTTATCGGCTACCTTGTCGTTTAAATCGTCTTACCTTGTAGTATTTATACGTCTTATTTGGAGGTAAAGGTGAGGGATCCTGCGCCCACAGGTGTTACACAACTGCAGGAAATGTTTATATTATTCACATATTTAATCATTATATGTTAAAAATATTGGAAGCAATTCGAAAAGAATCGTATATATACGATTGAATAATGGGATTATTACTATAGCTATCAGTATTAAGTCTGGGGGAGCTCTCAGGTTGCTTATGAGTGTTGTCAACCTCTACTTGGCGAACCAATAATTCAATCGCCGTTTCAAATGAAGTAGTTCCCATATACCAGCCTCCTGGAGCCGGCACCTTTTTTCAACAGAGCCTGAAACCTGACGTTTAAACTCTGGGGTCGATATCATAATTCAGCATGAGGGAATGAAAATTGATAAGAATTAAAACATCTAAACCGATTATTTCACTTCATATTTCCAGGTTCTTGTGAAGATCATCAGGATACTCAATTTCCAAAGCCGATTGGAATTTTGGCAAAGGAGAGGCCAAACCGAGAAATTCTGACCTTAGTATGTTCAATCAATGATCGCGATCGCGTCAACTTCGATCAGGTAGTCGGGGGAGAGCGTCGCGACGCCGAGCACCACGTCGGCTGGTTTGTGATCTCCGAACAGAGCGCTCCGGGCCTTTTCAATAATCGGCAAGCATTCGTCGCGTTTGTAATTGACGACGTAGATTGTGATCCTGGTGACCTGCGAAGGCCGAGCACCGGCAGCAGCAAGAGCTCGGCCGAGATTGCCAAACACCTGGCGCGCCTGAGTAGCGAGATCACCAGGGCCAACAAGCTTGCCATTTATGTCTTCTGGCTCCTGCCCCGAGACAAATACCATCTTGCTTCCCGTCGCAACGACGACTTGGGTGTACGTTTGCGGAGTAGGCAGATCTTTGGGATTGATGCATTCTAGCGTCATAGATTAGGTCTCCTGTTACGGTTAAATTCCAACACTCCAACGAAGGTACATTAAGTCCCATCGGAAATTGTTCCTCTTTTCTTACCGCGATTAATTCCATATCACCGGTTTCTAACATTTCTTTGACTTTTTTTGGGGGGATGCCAGGAAAAAAAGCGATTGAAGACATAAATTTCCTGAACAAATGTGGCTGATTTGACTGTGGCTGATCTGACCAGTGCCCAAGTTCCAGTCGTCTGCTTTCAAACGTTTATTATAGCCACCAAGGGCTTTACTGATTATCCAAAAGCAACTACCCCCTTTATTTCCATCTTTTCCTTAACCACGCCCTGACAGGTTCATCGAAATATTTTAAGCTTAGGTAAGCGAATATGATCGATACCGCGAAAGTTATAGCGCCATAGATCAACCTTAGTTCCATTGGCGCGTGGTTGTTGTCACTTGCCCAACCGGTATAGATATAAATAAATGCATAATGAGTCATATAAATGGGGTAGGATATATCCCCAAGGAATCTGCAAATTTTATTTTCCTTAACACCCTTAATGATGCCGCTGGCGCCGAGATAGACAATGAGTGGAAACACAAAAATGATGCTTAGTGATTCATATAAACCGTTTTGCCAATCGTGTTGTGGACCACCAATCCTTGGGACACAAAAGACAACCAACAGCAGTACGCTGCATAGGAGGAAAGCATTATTAATGTGGCCCGGCTTTACCATTCTTGAAAGCAGCAGTCCGGCGAAAAAGGGGTAGAGCAATCGGGTAAACCCGATTCGCAGCTGTTCCTCATTCAGTGACCAGCCGCCGGCCAGGTCACCTAACTTACAAGTAACGGAGTACTGAATAAGTACTGCGGCTGCAATCAGCACGAAGACTGTTAACGCTGTTTTGGAAAGCTTGCGCATACCGATGGCGTACAGGATATTGGCCACATATTCAAAAAATAACGACCAGCCAGGTCCGTCGAGCGGATGCATTTCCTGCCAGCCGCGGATATCCCAGGAAACAGGAACGGGTATAAGGGTAAACCCGATTAGCATGATCAGCAGCATTTTCCATACCGGTACGGTATGGATCAGCGGCCACATATGAGAGTCGCCAAAATAAAAACACGCTGCGCCGATGAGCATTCCCATGATAACCATTGGTTGCAACCGCTGCAGGCGGCGTTTAAAAAAACCTCCTATAGTGAGCTTGCCCCAGCGGTCATCGTAAGCGTAACCTATCACAAACCCCGACAGAAGAAAGAAGAAATCAACGGCCAGGTAACCGTGATTGATCAGCTGGTCATATGGACTGGTGGAATTTGCCTCACAAATATGGAATAGTACGACAGCAATAGCGGCAACCCCACGCAGCCCGTCCAGTATCGGATAATGGGGTTTGGATTGTATAGAATTTGCGTCCGGCATTTTTATTTTTTGGTTTAAAGATGGCTCTGAATCGGATCAGATCAGCCGGATCCCCAGATCTCTGAAGTCATCGAGCCTGGAATCATCGGCGGGCAGGTCTGTGATCAATCCTTTGATCTGTTTTAATTCACAAACCTTATAATGCTCTGTTGCATTTAATTTCGCATTATTGGCCAAGGCATAGGTTTTAGCAGCGTTTTTCAGCATTTGCTGCTTTACTTCACCGTCGGATTGAAAAACGGCGGAAATGCCAAGGTCTTTTTGGAGCGCACAAGTTCCCATCAGGTATAGGTCTGCGATGTATTTAGCGGCTTCGCTACAGGTCTGTCCTCCGGTATTAGCGGCTGTCTCCCGATCATATATTCCCCCCAGCACGATCAGCTCGATATGCCTGAATGCTGAAATGATCGGCACCAGGGCCATATTGTTGGTTACCAGCCTGAACTTCGAATTGGCGGGCAGATGTGACGCCACTACACAGATGGTCGAGCCGCCGTCCATAAAGACCGTCTGCCCCTGCCTGATTAGCTGCAGCGCTTTTAAGGCAATAATATTCTTTTCTTCTGACTGGTACCGGGTCCGATCCTGGAAGCTGAGCGGATTTTTTGAATGGGATATGGCGCCGCCGCGTACTTTCAGCAGCAAGCCGTTATGATGAAGTGATTCTATATCTCTTCTGATCGTGTCTTCAGAGACGTTCAGCTCACCCGCAAGGGATTCGTAATTGGCTTTACCCTTCTTTTTAATAAGGGTGAGGATATGACCGAATCGTTCTTCTTTTAACATCTCGTTTGTTGTGAATGAAACAATAACAATGATGGGCTAGAGAAGCCCCGATACATGCAGCTCGTGTCGCAAATCCGTCTGCTCCGTCACATGGATCGTAGAAAAGCCCATCCTTTTTGCGGTATCGATATTATCCGGGTTATCATCAATGAAAAGCGTACTTTCCGGATGTAAGTGATAACGTTGTACGATCACGCTGAAAATCTTTTCATCCGGCTTGACCAACTTCTCTTCGCCAGAAACAACAATGCCATCGAACAATTTAAAAAATGAAAATCTTTCCAGCGCTATCGGGAAGGTTTCCGCCGACCAGTTTGTCAATCCGTATAACTTATACTTCTGCTTCAATTCCTGCAAAAGTGCTACATTTTCGGGAATTTCTCGCTTCAGCATCCTGCCCCATTGCCCATAAAACAACTGGATCTTCGAACGGTATTCCGGGAATTGGCGTTCAAGGAGTTCGGTAGCTTCCGCCAGCGACCGGCCTTTGTCCTGCTGAAGATTCCATGCTTCCCATCCGATATGGGCGAGGAAAGCTTCCATTGCGGCATCATTCTCAAATTCCCGGCGATAAAGGTACCGCGGGTTCCAGTCTACCAGGACGCCGCCGAAATCGAATATGAGTGTCGTTATTTCCATGGGAAGTCTTTATGCCGAAATTTCTACAATATTCCCTTCAGGGTCCAGAATAACGCTTTCATAATATCCATCACCTGTCGTTCTGGGCTCGCCCAAAATGGTATAATTGTCCTGTCTTAGCCTTTCTGTCAGTGCATTGACCTTGTCTTTTCCACCAACAGAAATGGTAAAGTGGGCAAGCCCCATATTAAATCCTCTTTTTCCGTCGACAGGGGTAATATCGGGACAGGTCATCAACTCCAATCGTGTTTTGTGTTCGCCAAAGAGGATAAAATAGGCGGTGAACTGCTTAGTGGGATTTACATATTTTTCTCCCGAGGTCGTATCGAAGTATTTCAGATAAAAATCTTTCATGCCTTCCAGATCGCGGACCCAAAGTGCGAGGTGTTCGATTCGCATAAATGTTGCTTTTATTATATTGTCATTATTCGACGACTATCTTACCCTGCATGGTTCCCCAATGACCGGGGAAACTACAGATATAATCATATATGCCGGGCTCGCTGATCGTAAAATCCACTTCATCGGAGTCTCCGCCGCCGACTAGTTTTGTATGTGCGATCACCAATGATGCCACCGAGGCAGGGACATACTGTTCGTTTTTTGCGTCATGTACCGCATCTGCGAAGTCGGCGATATCCGTTGCCTTCTTTAGAATGACGACATTGTGCGCCATAGCCGTATTCGAGGGGGCGCCGGTATTTTTGAAGATGAGCCTGATCTTTTTTCCGGTTTTGATCTTAAACAGCTCTTTGTCGAATCGCATGTTTTCGTTGGCCTGTAATTGAATGGTATCTGTGAATTCGAGCTTTTCGGCGCCGGGGATTGTTTTGTCGATGTTTTCGCTCTCTGCCGGTTGTTGGGCTTTGGACAGTTCTTTTATCTTGATATTCCTGAATGCTACGCCGTTGGTCCAGTCCTGAACAGCAAGGTGTCCGCTGACGGCAGCGCCGAAGTCAGGGTATTTATTAAGGGAACTGTGAGCCACCAGGTTTTTCCATTCAGCGCTTTCGAGGTCGACCTGGATAGTTTGTACGTCGTTTAACCAGAATGTCACCTTTCCGTTTTGCTGAAGGATACGCGATTGGTTCCATTCGCCGGGCTTCGGCATGGAATTACTGTTATTCGGAACTACGCCGAAAATGGCCGCCGCCCGATGTGTCGGATTTTTTAGATAGTCCGGATCTACGTTTTTATCGTCCAGCAACTGATATTCCGGGCCGGTAGAGAAGGTAGTCGCGAGTTCCGGCCGTTCCTGAACATTGATGAACAAGCCGCTGTTGCCGGCCTTCGCTATCTTCCATTCGAAGTGCAGATCGAAGTCCTGATATACACTGTCTGTCACCAGATCCCCGTGTTTTACATCTTTTGCATGAGGATTGCATATAAGGCGGCCGCTATCGACGGACCAGGCTGAGGGGATAGTACCTTTATTAAACAGGTGCCAGCCGTTCATTGTCTTTCCATCGAAGAGGAGGGTCCAGCCCTCTTTTTTTTCCTGGTCGGAAAGCATATTCTGCTGTTCCGTGGAAGAGCAGCCGTATGCCCCAAAAAGGATGGCTGTAAAAAGTCCTGCAATCGTTAGGTTATGTTTCATCCTGGCGATTTATAAATTTAAATACCATATTGCAATATTATACAAATTTGCACAATATTGCAATTTACATCTAACTCCTTAAATTAAGCCTAATGATGGCTCTTATGGAATAACCTTTTTCTGCCTCAGCTCATCAAACAAATTATAAAACATTACTTCCGTATCAACGAATTCATAAAAGCCCATGCGCCTGGCTTTAGTTCCATCGGCAAAAAAATCATAATCCCAGGAGAACACAAAGTCTCCGAACGCCCAGGAAGATAGCTCCTGGTAGCTGTGCCTTTCCAATCCGTATTTTTCCTGTATAACCTGCCATAAGGACGCTTTGTCAGCCATGATCGTCTGCAGCGGCATCTGCAACGGAGGTGCGGTTTCCATGTCGAAATAACCGGCAATTGCAGGCCACATCTCATTCCAGCGGAACAAGTCGCCGTTATTGATATTAAATGCCTGGTTGGCGCATTTCGGATTGGTAGCCGCCCATACGGTAGCTTTAGCCAGCAAACCGGCATCGGTCATTTCCATGAGCTTATCATATGCGCCCAACTTGCCAGGAAAGCGAAGCGGGAGGCCAAGCTCCTTTGAAACGGATGCATAAACCGCTATGACCAACGCAAGGTTCATCGGATTACCCAAGGCAGTGCCGCCAACCACCGATGGTCTGATGGCCGACCATGTCCAGTTTGTCCCACGTTGGCGCAGTTCGAGAAATTGCTGCTGGTCTACATTAAACTCAGGCGGCATGTGCCCTGAATCGCTTTCCTTAGCCGGGGTTTTAAAGGGGCCGAGATGCGCTCCGTAAACTTTATAGCCTTGCATCAAGCTGATATGCTGTAAATCTGCTGCCACAGGCTCAACTGCGTCAACTATATTGGTCAGCATTGCCAGGTTTGGCGGCACAAGCTCTGCCCAGGTCGGGCGATCCTGGTAGGCCGCGTAAAAAATATGGGTAATGTGCGATAATGGATGCAGCTTTTTCTTACAATCATCCGCATCAAGCAGGTCTGCCATTATGTATCGGCTTTTGCCGGTATCTGTCGCCCCGCGTCTGGACAACCCGATAACCTCCCAGCCTTCAAGCTTTTCAAGATAATTGATCAGATTGCTGCCAATCACGCCGTTGGATCCAACGACAAGGGCTGTATTTTTTTGTAGTGCTTCCATAGAATGGCAATTTGTGTTTTGTATAGAATTCTGTTTGCTGCGTCTGTTTTTCGTTATACAAAGTGAATATAAATCAATGAGATGTGTTTGTATACATTTGATATAATATTGTCCGCATTTGATTTTATATTATTAAATTGCTATTTAATTATTTTCCGCAACTAGCCTATAAGTGAACTTGATGCAACCGGTTAATAAAGACGAACTTTTAGCGAGACTTTCTCAAAGGGATCCGGCGGCTCTGGAGGCACTGATGAAAATTTATTTCCCGGTCTTATGCCGGTTCGCTGAAAAAGTCCTCTCGGACGCCTCGCCTGTCAAGGATATCGTACAGGACACTTTCATCAATTATTGGAAAGACCGCCGAGGGTGTCGAAATTGGGGCAAGGATAACGGGGCTGCATGCCGGGGCGATCGGGTCTGTTGCACCTGCTTTTACCTTACCGATACTGCGGGCAGGAATGTTTCGCTAGCGGATTTTCGGGACAAGTATGTGCTGGTCGATTTTTGGGCCACACGGTGCGTACCTTGTCTGGAAGTGCCGGTTGCCGGCCGCGTCTATTTTCCTGCGTCGACCTCTATCGCAGGTAATTTTTTAGTTTTAAATAAATTATTATAATCGTCTACTTCCTTTTTCAAATCGTTTTCGTAAATGGCTTTATATCCGGCCCATTCTTTTTCCAGATCTGCCAGTCGGTCTTTCAGCCCTTTGGTAATCGTTGGGTCGTGGACATCAGCCAGGGTTTTTAAATTTGAAAATTCCGCATTTAGCTTTCCGTGATAGTTGACTAAATCCTGCGGCGTAGTTTGCCTTGTTTCTATCAGGTTGCTTTCCCATTGGTCTGTTTTTTTTATAAGCTCTTTTCCTTTGTCCAACAGCTCTTTGTCTTCCTTTATATCTTTCATAAGTTCATTGTATCCTTCAAGCTGTTTTTTTACGGTACGCATATGGTTTATGGTATTATAGATATCGCTCAGGTCTTTGCTGATCCGTAGCAGGTACTGTTGCTGTTCATTCCATTCGGAATTGGTGACTTTTAAATTTGGATCCTGTAATACATCCATAGTTGTTTCAACAGTAGTTCCCTTGTAACTTAGCCTGGCCTTGTATTTGCCTGGGGCTGATAAGTAACCGTCGTACCCCGCGAGAACATACAATCCCGGAATATCGGGTGTGATATTTTCTCCTCTCAGATCCCAGGCAAAACGGTTCAACCCTTTTTCCGAAGGAATTAAAACGACCGGCGGCGGTCCGCCGGGATGAGGTTTAACGTCTTCATCCTTTTTGTTGGTATACGTTCTTATCAGTTTATCATTCACATCCAGTATCTCCAGCTTTACCAGGCTAGTATCAGCTTTCTCCGTTAAATAGTAGTCCAGTATCACTCCCTGCAGGGGATTTGTACCCGTGGTGGCAGGACTATTGTCCGGGTCAGCGCTGTAAGAGGCTCCCCTGAAATGGTAGGACGGTTTGGGCGTAAATAATTTAATTCCGGGATGGGCAAGCAGTTCCCGGGATTGTTGCAGGGCACCGATATCATCTAAAATCCAGAAAGCACGACCGGCTGTCGCAGCTATCAGGTCGTTTCCATGGATGGCTAGATCCGTTACCGGTACTACCGGCAAATTCAATTGCATTTTATTCCAATTGGAGCCTCCATCATATGATATGTAAAACCCCCGCTCACTTCCTGCATATAACAGATCCTTTGTCTTGGGGTCTTCCCTTATTACCCTGATATAATCATCAGTGTCTATGCCGTTGTCAATTCTTGTCCATGTCTTGCCATAGTCTGTGGTCTTAAACGTGTAGGACGTATAATCGTTGAATTTATAGCGGGTTGCCGAAATATAGGCTGTAGCTTTATCGTGCGGCGATAATTCAATGGACTGGATCAGGCATTCCTGTAAGCCTGCAGGCGTCACATTGACCCAGTTTTTGCCGCCATCCCTTGTGAGATACACTAAACCACAATCGGAACCTGTCCAAATTACCCCTTTTTCCAGGGAGGATTCCATGATATAATATATGGTGTTGTAGTTTTCACCACCCGCCCCTTCGTTGATAAAAGGTCTGCCCCCCGGACCTTGTTTTGAAGTATCGTTCCTGGTAAGGTCGGGGCTGATCACATCCCAACTTATACCCCCATTGGTTGTTTTCAATAAGACATTGGCGCCCTGGTACATTATAGTAGGGTCATGCGGAGAAACTATAATTGGGGTATTCCAATTAAAACGGTACTTCATTTTCTTTGGCTCCTCTCCCATATTTAACGAGGGATAAGCCTGCACGTCTTTTATTTCTCTTGTTTTCGCATCCATCACTTCAATAAAGCCCTGATAGCACCCACCGTAGTAGGCAGTGGGATTGTCGGGATCGAAAGCAATATACGCGCTCTCACAACCGGGGCCGATCAGCCAATCCCGTTCCGTTAAACCAGAAGAATTATTCCTGCTCGCAACCATCACAGAGGTATTATCCTGCTGTCCACCATATACCCAGTAAGGGAAACGATTGTCTACATTGATTCTATAAATCTGAGCCGTGGGCTGGTTCATTAAACTGCTCCAGCTTTTTCCGTTGTTATAAGTGACAGAGCCACCGCCATCATCTGCCAGCCCTATTTGTTGCGGATCATTGGGATTGATCCAAAGATCATGCGTATCTCCATGTTCGACATGTGTATCGAAAAATGTTTTTCCTCCATCAATGGACTTTGTTAGAGGGGCATTGAGCACATACACGACATTCTCGTTTTTGGGATCGGCATATACTTTCATATAATACCAGGCACGGGCAGTAATGAGATGGTCATTGCAGGTTAGTTCCCAGCTTTTGCCGCCATTGTCTGAACGGTATAAGCCGGCTTTCGATCTTTCTGCTTCCACAATGGCAAATACCCGGTTAGGATTGGCCCTGGAAACGGATACACCAATTTTTCCCATCTGCGCCGGTAAGCCAGTGACGATCTTGGTCCAGGTCTCCCCGGCATCGGTGCTTTTCCAGATGGCGCAACCCGGTCCCCCGCTCTCCACCGTCCATGGATAGCGCCTGTGTTGCCAGGTGGCAGCATATAAGATGCGAGGATTCTTCATATCCATGGACATGCTGCTGACCCCGGTATTTTCATCCACAAATAAAACCCTTTTCCAGGTGAGCCCGCCATCAGTTGATTTATACACACCTCTTTCACTGTTAGGGCCATGCACGGTACCCTGTGCGCCTACGTAAACAATATCAGGGTTAGTGGGATGGATCAGGATATTGGAAATATGGCGACTCTGTACCAAGCCCATATTTTTCCATGTCTTGCCTGCATCGGTTGACTTATAAACCCCATCGCCATAAGATGTCATTACGCCACGTACGGCATGCTCACCTGATCCCACATACACAATATTGGGATCGGACTCTGACACGCTGACCGTGCCGATGGAGCCCACTTTGAAAAAGCCATCCGAAATGTTCTTCCAGTGTAAGGCGCCATCCTCCGTTTTCCATACGCCGCCACCTGTGTATCCGGCATAGTAAACCTGGTCTTGGCCAATCACACCGGTAATGGCATTTGCCCTCCCCCCGCGAAACGGGCCGATATTCCGCCACTTCAATCCATGAAATATTGAATCATAGCTAGCTTGAGGGTGTGGTTTGGATTCGCCAGGCTTTTTCTGTTTCTGCGAAAATGAGAAAAAGGAATGTAAAAGAAGAATGCTTAGTAATAAGCTGGAAGGACTTCTCATGCAGTAGAATTTAAGTCCCTGAATGTAAGGAATAAAATGAAGAACCTGAAACGGTTTTCCCATTGCGCGGTTGCCGGGCCACATTTATTTCCCCGCATCAACCTCTTTCAGCAACTCGTTGACGGCGGCTTTCAACTGGTCGTCGGTTCCCTTCGCCAGCCAGTCCGGTTGATTAGCCACTATGATATCCGGGATCGCAGGCCCCAGTTCCTCATTTTTGTCCGTGCCTTTCACATACCATCCCCGGCCGGGAAGGCGTACAAAGGAGCCGTCCATCAGGGTCTTGCCTCCCGTGGAAATGACGGACCCATTGGTAGGAACGCCTACGAGCTTTCCGATCCCCAGTGTTTGATAGGCATGTGCGAAGATCTCCGCATTGGAATAACTGCCTTCATTACAGAGCGCGATAGACGGCTTCGTCCAGGCGGCATAGACGAGTCTTTCGCCGATGGGATAGTAGGGGCGGAATTTCAGCTTATCTTTTTCCAGGTCTTCGCTTGCTCCCCGAGGGATCGTATAGGCATGCTGTTTATAATCGAGGATGGTCATGAGGTAGTCGGTTGTGCTGCCCCCGCCGTTATACCGCACGTCGATCACCAGGGCCTCCTTGCCGTAACCGGCGGCCATAAACTCTCTTTCCACTACTTCAAAGCTGGGAAAGTCCATCGCCTGGATATGGATATAGCCCAATCTTCCGTTGGACCATTTATCGACCAGTTTGCGTCGGTTCTCGACCCATTCTTCATACTGCTGCTTTACAATATTGTCGCTAAGCCTGATAGGAACTTCCCTCGACTGGCCATCGGCGCCCTTGACACTCAACAGCACCCGGTCATTGGCCGATCCGTCGAGCAGGGCATAAAAATTCTCTTCGTGTCGGACAGGCTCGCCGTTCACGGCAGTAATGATGTCGCCCTCGATGAGCCGGCTCGCTTTTTTGTCGGCGGGAGTACCGGGGATGACATGATTGACTTTCATGCCTGCGTCGGTGGGGATGAGTTCTGCGCCGATGGTTCCCGTGACGTCTTTCTGGGTGATCACCCGGTTTGTCGCGGTAAAGCCCACATGGCTGGAATTCAGTTCTCCCAGTAGCAGGTTGAACATATCCCGGAAATCATTGCTGGTGCTGGCATATACGCAACGCTCCTTATACTTGTCATGCAGTTTGTTCCAATCATGGCCATTGAAATGAGGATCGTAATAGCCATCTCTGATCGTGCGCCAGGCTTCTTCGAAGACCTGATCTCTTTCGGCGGTATAGTCGATCTTTAATTTTGCGCTATAGGGCAATGGTTCGGCGGTGCCGGATTTCAAATCGATCCTTGCCAATGCGCCCATTTTTGTATAGTAAAGATATTTGGCATCGCGGTCCGCCGTCACCTGGGAAGGGTTCGTGCCGCCTTTGGTCAGTTCTTTCAGGTCCTTACCATTCCACTTGATACTGTAGAGATCCCTGCCCTTTGCGGTACTGCTGGTCGTGGTATAATAGAAGGTCTCGCCATCTTTTGAAATGGATAGGTCGTCTTCGTCGCCGGGGAAATTGGTGACCTGGACTACCCGCTGGTAGATCTTGTCGAAGTCGATGGTGAGGGTCACTGGCCGTTTGGGTGTAGCACCCGGTTTGGACGGCCCGGCATTATCGGCGGGAGGCGTATCCCGGTCTTCCCAGTCCTGTGTGGACTTTTCCCAGTCATCCTTTTTTAACCAGACGAACCATACATCGACGCTCCTGCTGACGCTTCTGGCCGACAAGAAACCCAGTTTAGATCCGTCGGGACTCCAGAAAGGATTGCTATCACCGCGGGGATGCATGGATACGTTGACGGGTTTGCCTGAATTGTCGGCAGCCTGGATGAACACTTCGTCATTGAAATACAGATCGGATTGTGAATAGGCCAGCCATTTGCTGTCTGGGCTCCAGACGACTCCCTGGGGCGCCGCCCAGGTATCACTGAGGATCTTCTCTTCGGATAGTTTTCCGGCCGGGGAAATATCGGCCACCACCAGCGTGCCTCTTCCCCGGATATAGGCTATTTTCTTGCCATCGGGACTGATGACGGGATTGGATTCATCCCCTGCCGTCTTCGTCAGCGGGGTCAGCTGATGTTTTAGACTGTTGAAGATGTTATGCTCGGCGGTATCTGACGATCGCACCATATATATATCGTAGTTGCCATCCGACCGGTCGCTGCAAAAGAGGAGCGCGGAATCATTCAGCCAGGCGGGCTGGATATCGCGGAAAGCATGATTAGAGACATCGATGCTCCGTGGCTTGTCCTTGTCTGCCTCTTTGATGAAGATCTCACCTCTCACGCAGTAGGCCAGCAGCTTACCGTTCGGCGAAACGGCATATTCCGTCGCACCTGTCGTCAGGGTCTTTTGTTCGGTTGCATCCAGCCGCTCATCGGCATTGATCGTCACGTCGAGTATTTTGATCTCCTTTGTCGCGGTCTTCATGGTGTATAGGTGCATGTCTTTTTCAAAGACGATGGAGGATCCGTCCGCGGAGATAGCGAAATGCCGGATGGATTCGTCTTTGTAAGTGGTAAGCCGCTCCGGTTTGCCGGCATGCCCTTCGGTGTCCAGGAGCCAACGGTAGAGGTTATACGCTCCGTCGATACTGGACAGAAAATAGAGGCTGCCATTGGCGCCCCATTGCGGCAGGATATTATTGGTTTCGAAACCTTGTAATTTCTGAAATGTTTTTTTCCGGATATTGTATAACCACACTTCTCTGATGGAGCTTCCCTTATACGCTTCGCGGGCGACTGGATTGATATCTCCGCGTACGAAGGCCATCCAATTCCCGTCGGGAGAGAGGATAGGGTCCCAGCCCATGGCGTCGAGGATGCGGGCTTCGGTGCCGCCGGAGGGGTTGATGGCGAGTATTTCCGCCGGCCGCTCGATGGGATTGAATTCCCTGGCCGAAGAAAAGACGATCTTATCGGGTTGTGTCCAGCTGGAGATGACGTCTTCCGCGGAATGGAAGGTCAGCCGCCGGGGTGTTCCACCATCTGTCGGCATCACGAAGATGTCGTTATTGCCGTAACGGGCTGCGGAGAAGGCTATTTGCTTGCCGTCGGGGCTGAATACGGGGTGGCCTTCATAGGCATCATGAATGGTAAGCCGGGTGGCTTTGCCGCCGGCCGATGGCACGGTCCAGATGTCTCCCTGGAAGGAGAAGGCGACGAGCGAGCCGTCGGGGTTGATCGCGGGTTGGCGCAGTAGCAGGGGGTGCTGGGAGTAGCCGGGTGCGGCCAGCAGGCTAATGATGAGGAGGGGGAGGAGTGATTTTAGCATAGTTGAAGATATGGAATTATTTGATTTTTTTCGTCGTGCGGCGGCGGGGCGGCGAGTTCGGCGAGTTCGGCGTGATGGGAGGAGGTGTTATGGGGATACGCGGCTGCTTAGTTATTAAATTCCTTGGTCAAATAGGGGTTAAATTTTTCTACCGGGCGAGGAAGAAAATATCCTTTGATTGTGGCCGGATCCCTCACACAAACTTCGATATGCAAACGGTCTGTAAAGTTAGCACCCTCGTAGATAGGGCCGCCTTCGTGAAACGGACTACGTATCGTGTCATATGCCGGGACACCCAATTTTTTATTGGATTCGTGTACATATCTAATCACCGCGCAATCCAATTGTCGGTTGGCGCCCTTATTTTCCGGTAATTGTGCTCCACTTTCGCGCAACATGGATACCAGCCTGGTATGCGCCTCTTTGAGAATATTGATGGAACCCGGCTCGATCAGATTCAAACATTTGCCTAACTCAACGATTGTTCCGATAACGAAAGGTGTTTTGATTTGCCCGCTAAACTTCTGCTGTTTCTGCGCGCCCTCCACAGCATAGGTCAACGCCCGCCGAGGGTTTTGTTCCCAGAAATAAATGCCTGGTCCTAGCCAATCCCAGGGATTGTCGCTAGGTCGTAGTTCATCTGAACCTCTAAGCAGGCGCATACCAAGGTCCCGATCACAACTATGAAAACCCGTGATCTGAAAAGGTTGATAGTAGGACACAAAACAGTTTATTTCGTTGGGTTGGCTGGTTGTTGTTTATTGTCATCTTCAATAATGCCGGCATCAATCAGAAACTGTCGCGCACTTTCTTTGGATTTCATAGCCTCGTCTGAAGCTTTACGAATAATCTCTATTTGTTCTTCTATTTCTTTTTCTGTCATAAAATAGGTTTTTAAAGGTCTATAAATGAGAGTATTACAAGAGTATTTGCTCTTTACTCAATGTCTCGAGTAAAATTACTCAATGTATAAGATTCTAAAAAAAGATCTTTTCGACAGATGGACGATATGATACGCTTGGGCAAGCGTTTATGGATGCGATTGAACCAGTCTTATCAACGCACTTAAATTGCAGTCATAAATATAATGCTTCGCCGTAGGTTCATGGGTAAAAGGAATGATTACCCAATACTGATAATTCGATCTTGTTTTTTATGCTATCTGCCCAATTGCAAAAATGATACTGGGAGGTGGTTTTTATCATAAAGCTATTCTCTATCTTCTTCATGATATCAACCCAATTACTATAAGGGACCGAAAATTCAGCGGAGGAGTATGATTTGTTTAATCTGTCTATGTGTTCTTCCCAGTACATAGAAGGGGTTGTTTCCTTAATGAAAGGAATAGAAAATATTCATCTTACCATGCAAAAGCAAAATGATTTTTAAGCGTAGCTTCGCTATACTCAATATTAGTATAGCATGCCGACCTGGATTAAAATTGTTGTGACTATTTTCATACTTGCTTTGCCACTTCTTTTTTTAACACTGGGAAATGGGGTAGCCGTCGATTCAAAAATCCAGACTCCCGGATTAGGGATGATTCTAGTGCTCGGTATTGCATTTGCCATCAGAGCCATATGGCGATGGAATCCTGTCAAGAAATCACAAGGAACCAATTTGGATTCTAAAAACATCGAAGAAGAAAAGAATAACGCCAATCATGTTATTGGGACGTTAAGTAGATAAGCGAGGAGGTTAATCCTTCCGGACCGAATGAGGTCTGACTTATGGACTTAAAATTATCTACTATTTCAATGCTCATCTTTTATGAAAAAACTTACTATTCTACTATTTGTACTGGTTGCACTATTAAGCCTCGGTTCTTGCGTCGTTCGCCGCGGACCGGGATGGGTCCCCGGGCATTATGACGTTGGTCCTTATGGTGGCCGGCATTGGGTTCCGGGCCATTACAATTAAGCATCTCATCTACCAGTAAATTTTTTTTAAAGCCTTCGGATCGTCAGACCGGGGCTTTTTTCATGGTCTGAAGTTTTTCTGCCAAAAAAGAATCAGAAAAGGTCATAGGATGGGAGACGTAAGGAAAATTCTAATGGAGGATTACTAGGAATCGAGGAATTTAGTCTTACTGAGTATTTCGTTAGCCCTTTTTAGCTTTTCTGGAAACAAAGTTTCCTTCTCGACTGTGTGCATGACTAATGCCACATTGGAAGAATCCAAAGTCCGCTGCCTCCTGGACTTTCTGATATATTTTTTCTTTGTGATGGGCATGGCTCAAAATTAATTAATTCTTTCTATAATAAAGGCAAAATAAGTAAAGGCTTGGAGAGGATGTTTTGAAAAAAACATTTTCACCAAATGAAACTATTTGATCCGTATTGTGCCTTCACGAAGAGGAACATAAATTATGAATGCTTTGTCAATAGCAACGTAGACATACACCGCACGTCGCTGACATTGACTGTTTTTAGCGGTTCGAGATAAGATAGCTTATTTTTTTGCATGAGCTCGGCCAGCAGGGATCTGGTCAGGAGAAACCTTGTCGAGCCATCGGGTATCCGATAGACGCCCTCGTCCAGCCGGTATACCTTATCTTCTATTCCGATATCGGAGGTCATCCGGATGAAGAGGGATCCGCCCGGCTGTATAACCCGCACCATTTCGGCGAGCATAGCATGAAAGGAGGCGGTATTTCTCGCGAAATGCAGCACGGCGCTGCTGATGATGTGGTCAAAAGAAGCGTTTTCAAAGGGGAGTTTTTCTACGGGTGCATGTCGGAATCTTTCTGCTGCCTGCGGGTGCCGGTGCTGCAAATGGCTGATAGCGTTTTCATCCTGGTCGACACCATAGATGGTCATGTTATTCTGGAGGAACCAGTGCAAATTCCTGCCGGGTCCGCAGCCTGCATCGAGGATGATGTCATCGGGAGCGTATCTGTTTTTCATGATCTGATCCAGCAGGTAGATGTCTGTGGATCCTATCATGTCGGAAAGCGAATTGAAGTAGTTCAATCGGGTGGTTTGGGGTAAAGATAGGGAATTGGATTGGCCACGGCGGCGCGAATAGACTGGACGATGGTCGTGGCGACGGCGATTAATCAGGATGTGATGGGCTGGATAACGTCGAAGCATATTTTTTCCACTTCTCGATATCCCGATCCCTAAGCGTTATGGTGCTGCCTTTTTGGACAGGCTTCATCCACCATTCTCTTGTCGGTTTTCCCATGGCGAGAGTGTTAGGTAAGTTGGAAAGTTGATACAAAAGAATATTGGCATACCAAATGCTATCGAGGCCTCCGAATGGTGTCTGGGGATTCTCCCCTGAAACCGAGTCTGCCTTCGGGAGATGGGTCACTCCTTTGAGGAGGAGGATCGGAATTAGTTTTTTCATACCATTTTTTTAACCGTTACTGCCGCAGGGGCCGCTGGTGTAAGGACGTTATTCCGCTCTTAGGCTGTTCACCGGGTTGGCCATGGCGGCGCGCAGCGATTGCACGATGGTCGTGGCGACGGCGATGAACAAAACGATGGCCGCACCGAGGACGAAGAGCCAAACGAGACGGTGAATTGAATAATGACGAGTGTACTGCGGAGGGTGCTGCCTTTGAAGCCGCTGACCAGAGAACTTCGGTTCCCTCGGGTGCCTTTCAACACATCGATGGGGCGGAAGGCGGACAGGAAAAAAGCCGGATAGGCGCCGGCGAGCAGGGGTTCTGCAGGGCAGTGGCGGGATTGCCTGCCACCATTGGCAGCGTGAAGACAGCGAAGATATGCGGATCGCAAATGACTACATGAGGCTCGGCGATGAGGTGGCCGGCTTGTTTAAAACGCATTCCGGGCTGGGGTAGCAGTCTAACGGCTTGCTCTACCTGCGGATAGTTTTTCAGCAGGGTCGGGGCCACCGGAGGGGCGGCATCGGCCATATAGCTGATGTGCTGGTTGAGATTGAGGTCGGTGTTGACCCGATAGATGCGGTCGGCATTGGCGTTCCAGCGGTCGTAGCTGCACTCATTGGCGATGAACAGGACGATCAATAAAAAGGTGGTGAGCCCCAGGGTCAGTCCGAGGATGTTGAGGACGGTGAAGCCGCGGGTTTTTATTAACTGGCGGATGGCGAGCCGAAGGTTGGTGGGACGCATGGCGAGCCGAAGGTTGATGCGACGCATGGCGGGGATGTTGGTTGCTGTAATTTAAGGAAAAATGGAGGGACCTACGGATGGCGGATGGCGGACGGTCATTCCCGAAGTTTTCATGAAGCTGTATCAAATCCGTACACCCCTTGTGCGGCCACGGACACTTTCTCGGAAGAACCGAATTCTAATCGGTTGATTTCGAACGTCCTGCGATTGTAGCCCACATTTTGGTCCCCCTAAGGTATCAATGACCTTTTGTAATAAGAATTTCTATGATAAAAAATTATCTTAAAACTGCCTTTCGCAGCCTGCTGAAAAATAAGGGCTTTACGGCTATCAATGTCCTGGGCCTCACACTGGGCATTGCGACCTGTCTGCTGATCGTCTTTTATGTCCTGGACGAACTAAGCTATGACCGGTTTAACGAAAAGGCTTCCCGTATTTACCGCATCAACAATGACATCAAATTTGGCGGTAATGAGAACTCTTATGCGGAGGCCCCGGCCCCGACTGCTATGGCAATGAAGGCGGACTTCCCCGAAATTGAACAAGCCGCAAGGCTCATCCCTGCGCGCGTCATGCGGGTAAAGAAAGGCAGCCAGATTCTCCGGGAAGACCGGGTCCTCTATGCGGACTCTACGCTGTTTTCCATTTTTACGCTTCCGCTGATCGATGGCAATCCTCTCGAGGCCCTCAAAGCCCCTCATTCGGTTGTGATCAACGAACGGACGGCGATGAAATATTTCAACAGGACGGATGTTGTAGGACAGTCATTGACGTTTAGCGACAATACGCTGTATAAGATTACGGGGGTGATCAAAGACATTCCCCTTCAATCTCATTTTACCGCCGACCTGTTGATCTCGATGTCCACTTTAGAAAATAGCCGTGAAGATGCCTGGCTCTCGAATAACTATAATACGTATCTCCTGCTAAAACCGGGCGCGGACCCCGCCGCGCTGCAAGCGAAGTTTGGCGACTTTCTGCGGCGGCATGCAGGTCAACAGCTGCAAAATGTGCTGCACCTGGATTTCGACGCCTTTGAGAAAGGCGGGAACTATTTCCGGTTTAGCCTGACCCCGCTGACGGATATCCATCTCCGGTCGAATTCACAAGGGGAGCTGCTTCCCGGCGGCAGCATCACGTATGTCTATATTTTTTCGGCGATTGCCCTTTTCATCCTGGTGCTGGCCTGTATCAATTTCATGAACCTGTCGACGGCACGATCGGCTAACCGCGCGCGTGAGGTGGGGGTCAGAAAGGTACTGGGATCGCCCCGCAAATACCTGATCGCTCAGTTTCTGACGGAGTCGGTGATGGTCACGCTGGCGGGCGCTATCCTGGCGGTGCTGGTGGCCTGGATGCTCTTGCCGCTGTTCAATTCTATCTCGGGTAAGGAATTGGTGGTCAGTGGCCGGCTGATCCGCTGGATGATACCGATCTTGCTGGTCTTTGTCCTGGTGATTGGTTGTCTGGCAGGTTGTTATCCGGCGTTCTTTCTGTCTGCGTTTCAGCCGATCGATGTGTTAAAAGGGCGTCTGGCGCGAGGCTTCAAAGGCGGTGGCCTGCGGAGTTTTCTGGTGGTGTTTCAATTCTCGATCTCGATCTTCCTGATCTCGGGCACGCTGGTCGTTTATAACCAGCTGAAATATATTCAGTCCCGGGATATCGGCTATAACCGGGACCATGTGCTGGTCATACAAAATATATCTGGACTCGGCAACCAGGCTACCTCGTTCCAACAGGAAGTGAAAAAAATGACGGGTGTGGAAAACGTTACGATTGCCGGTATTTTGCCCACTTCGAATGACTTTAGCAGTACCTCTTATTTCAAGGACCGCAGCCTGGATCAGAATGCGGCGGTTCATTCGCAACGGTGGGTGGTGGATGAGAATTATATGAATACGCTTGGGATCAAATTGAGGTCGGGGCGGGATTTCTCGGCGCAGATGCCGACGGACTCGAGTGCGATCATCGTCAACGAGGCTGCAGCTAACTTGCTGGGCTATGCGGATCCATTGAACAAGACTTTGTATGCTCCGTTGGATGATTTCCTGAAGAATATGGGCACCTATCACATTATAGGGGTGATGAAGGATTTCAATTTCCGTTCGCTGAGGCAAAATGTTACGCCGGTGATCTTTCACCTTGGGGTGGACCGTGGCGCTCTGGCTGTCCGCATTCAGGCCGGTGCGAACGTTCCGGCGGTCATGGAGCAGATCAGGACGCAGTGGAAAGCGATGTCGCCGTCACAGGAGTTCACTGCTTCGTTTATGCAGGACGACTTCGATGCGCTATATCGATCGGAGCAGCGCATGGGAAAAATCTTTATCTCTTTTACTTCTTTTGCGATCCTCATTGCCTGTCTGGGTTTGTTTGGGCTGGCTGCCTATGCCGCCGAACAGCGGACGAAGGAGATTGGGATCCGGAAGGTGCTGGGGGCCGGGGTGTCGACGATTGTGACGATGTTGTCGCGCGACTTTATCCGGCTGGTGCTGGTGGCGATAGTGATAGCATGCCCGCTGGCGTGGCTGGCGATGCGGCAATGGTTGCGGGGGTTTGCCTATCGGCAGGATATGTCCTGGTGGGTGTTTGCGCTGGCGGGGTTGGGGGCGGTTGCGATTGCGTTTGCGACTATTAGCTTTCAATCTATTAAGGCGGCGTTGACCAATCCTGTGAAGAGTCTGAAGGCAGAGTAATTTACGCTGCTACGCCGCGCCCGCTGTCGCGGGCTAACCGGGGCCTATGTCTGCTCCGCTTTGCTCCGCGAGCCTCCTCGCTGCTTCTTGCTCTTCGATTAGTCCGCGC
Organism: Puia dinghuensis; assembly: GCA_026225275.1. GTDB lineage: Bacteria > Bacteroidota > Bacteroidia > Chitinophagales > Chitinophagaceae > Puia > Puia dinghuensis_B. The sequence continues at coordinate 27,732 of JAMFSL010000239.1, read as the reverse complement.
GGAGGCTCTCGACTGGATTTGCCGTCCCGGCCTTGAGGGCCTGCCAACTGATCGTTAGCAGCGCAATGCACATGACCAGCACGGCGGCGCCGATGAAGATTCCCGCGCCCATGCTCATCCGATACACATAATCCTGCAACCACGCATGCATGGCCCACCACGCGATGGGCGAACCGATGATGACGGCCAGTCCCACGAGCCGAAGGAAGTCGCGGGACAGGAGGCCTGCGACCTGCCAGACGGAGGCTCCCAGTACTTTGCGCACGCCCATTTCTTTTTGCCGCTGTTCGGCCATGAAGGCGGACAAGGCAAAGAGCCCGAGACAGGCGATGCAGATGGCGAGGATGGAGAGGACGGTAAAAATATTTCCGGTCTGCTGCACATCGGAATACATATGCGCAAATGATTCGTCGAGGAAAGAATAGCGAAAGGCCTGTTGTGGAGAAAAGTCTTTCCATACCTTTCTGATACCTGCCAGCAAACCCTTGATATCCGTGGTCTTCGTGCGGAGGGCCACGACGGTCGACCATCCACCCAGCCTCAGACAGACAGGGCGAATCGGTTGTTTGACGGATTCGTAATTGAAGTCTTCGACCATGCCGATGATGGGGATGCCCTGTCCCTGGCCCCAGTTGATCCGCTGGCCGACGGGATGTTGCATGCCCATTTGGCGCGCCATCGTTTGGTTGATGATTGCTGCGTCTGAATCGGTTTTGAGACCGGGAGAAAAATTTCGGCCTTCGACGATCTTCATTCCCATCACCTTCAAATAATCGACATCGACGCTCCACATTTGCACCATGGTTGCTGCATCGATTTTTTCATGGCCGACACGATACATTCCGTTACCATTACGCTTGGACCCCGCGACTGGCAAAAAATCACCGTTGGTCACTGCCTGCACGCCGGACAACGTGGCGAGCTGATTTTTAAAAGCCGGCAGCTGATCGCCCAAATTACCCGCTCCCTGGATGAGCAATACCTGGTCTTTATCGAAGCCCAATTTACTATTGAGGATGAAACGCATCTGTCCATAGACGACGATCGTCGCGATGATGAGGACGACGGAGGTCGTGAACTGAAAGACGACGAGTCCGCTGCGGAGACCCGAATGACGGGCGCCACGGCTGATATTGCCCTTCAGTACTTGCACGGGACGGAAGGCGGAAAGATAAAAGGCGGGATAGAGGCCGGCAATCAATCCTATGACCACGGAGGCGGCCAGGACGCCGGGGGCGAGCCACCAGGCGGTCCAGGGGAAATGCATGGACGTCCCCGCGAGCCGGTTGAAGAAGGGCAGTAAGAGCCACGCGAGGATGACGGCCAAGACGAACGAAAACGTACTGGTGAGAATGGACTCGAGCAGGAACTGCCGAACGAGACTCTGGCGATCGGAGCCTACGACTTTTCGCAGGCCGACTTCCTTTGCGCGATTGGCGCTGCGTGCGGTCGAGAGATTGATGAAGTTGATGCTGGCGAGGAGGATCACGAAGATGCCGATCGCGCCGAATAGCCAAAGATATTTCCTGTCGACATGGGCCATATTATCGGGGACATCGGCGGCCAGGTGGATGTCGGATACGGGTTGGAGGGTGAAACCGAGCTTGTCGAGGATATGGGTCGCATCGGGTACGCCCTGTTGCTGCATGACGGGTATCCAGTATTTTTTTACGATGAGTGGGGTGATGAGGCTGGCGAGCTTTTGGGCGTCGGCATCGGGACGCAACTGCACATAAATATCATAATTGCTGGCCATCCATGATTGCTGCTCTCCGGCCCATAGCGAATGTCCGGAGAGGGAAAGATAATAATCGTACTGCAGATGGCTATGCTCGGGCGGGTCCTGCATCACGCCGGCAATGGTCCAGGGGTGGTCTTTGTCGTCATTGAGGATGAGCTGGCGGCCGATGGGGTTTTGGCCGGGGTAGAGCTTGTCGGCTTTACGTTTGGAGAGGATCAGCGTCTGGGGCTGGGTCAATGCCTTGGCCCGGTTGCCATAGACCATCTGGAAATGGAACAGGTCGGGAAGACTGGAATCGGCATAGGTAAAACCTTCCTCATAGATATCCTCGGTGCCTTCGATGGGTCGCACCTGGTTGCTGCCGGCGCCCGCGAACAGGTTGCTGTTCATAAGCCGTGCGGTGCTTTGTACCTCGGGGAATTCGGTCTTTAGCGCCTGGGCGAAAGGAGACTGCCAAATGATGCCTTTGCGGACGGTTCCATTTTCATTCATGTACCCCGTCACCCGGTACAGCTGGCCGGCGCCCGGAAAATCGCGGTCGAAGCTAAGCTGGTCATGAATGTACAGCCCGATCAGCAGACAGGCGGCGATGCCGAGGGCGAAGCCGCCGATCTTGACGGTGGAATAGAATTTCTGCCTGGCAAGTTGGCGGAGAGCGATTTTGAGGAAGTTTTTTAGCATACGATGGGAGTTGGCGTTTGAGATGTGGCCTTGGCGTGCGGGATCTGGCTTTGGCGTGCGGGATCTGGCCTTGGCGTGCGGGTAGGACGCGCTTTTTGGGGGAAAGGTTACAGGGGGGGTGGGCTGGAGGCCGAATCCGGGGGACTGATAGTTTTACCTATTTTTGGGCAAACTCCCCGATATGAAACGAATTATAGTCCTGGCGTTCTGCTGCGCTCTGACGGCAGCCGGCCACCGGCCGATCACCTGGGTGGCGATCGGCGACAGCATTACTTATCTCAACGATCATCCGAACGAGACGGGGAACCGCGTGACGAAGGGATACCTGACGGACGTGACGGAGCAGCTGCCGTATATTCATTATATCAACCAGGGCCATAATGGCTGGACGACGACGGATTTTGCGCGGTCGATCGATAAACTGGGCATTCCGTCGGGGGATGTTTATACCATTTTTCTGGGAACGAATGACTGGTGGCATGGCCATCGCATCGGCCACTGGTCGGACTATGAGCAGGCTACGGGTGACAGCACGATCTATGGTTGTATGCGGGTCATCGTCGACAAACTGCACAGCCTGAAAGCGGGTGCGCCGATCATTCTGATCACGCCGATGCAGCGGGGGGATTTTGTGTCTATCGGTAATGCTACGAATAACGCTGTCGGCTCATATCGCGCGAAGGAGGGACAGACACTGGAGGCCGTAGTGGCGGCGGTGGCGGATATCGGTCAGCATGAGCATTACCGGGTGATCGATCTGTATCATGAGCAGGCGCTGGCAGTGTCGCATCTAGTACGCTTCAAGCGGTTGAAAGATCCGGCGACGGGGGCGTATCGGGATTACTCGTATCCCGGGTACGTCGATGTTCCGTTCAATCCGGTTACGGACGAGTATCCCTATCCGGTAGAGGCTATGGAGATGACGTATGATGGGCTGCATCCGTCGGATAAGGGGAATGCGGTGATTGCGCGGCTGGTGGAGGGGGAGTTGAGGAAAATTTGAGGGGCGGGTGGATCAGCGCAATTCTTTCTTTACCTTACGAACGAATTTGGCGGTAGTGTTGGCCAGGGAGGCTATCTTTTCCACAGGGAAGGTGGAATCTTTCAGAAGATTTTCTACAAATTGGCGGGTTGTTTTTTCGATACCTTTTTCGATACCTTTTTCAAGACCTTCTTCGATGCCTTCTTCTTTCTTAATCTCTGCCCATTGTCCGAAGATATCCATAGTATTCTTTTTTTGGGTTTCCTGATCGATTTGTTTTTTAAAGGTAAGATTTGTTTCTGAATTTTTAAAGTGTACATAGTTCAATAAGAGTCGCTCCGAAAATGACAAGCCTGCCCGTCGGCGTTATTAAGAGGGCTTCCTGTTTTCTTGAATTAGCAGGTATTTTTTCGTAAATTAGCATGGTGAAACAAAGACGACCTATCCACCTGGATTTTGAGATAGACAAGTTAACAAACTCTATTGAAAATGTTTTAACAAAGGATGTTTTCGCTACTGATGTTTTGCCGGTATCAAAAGAGGATTTAAAAAATGCAACAAAAAGAAATGGCTGCTTGCCGCCAGTCGTTCCGGCATGGCTACGAAGGTAACTTGTCTTTCTTGTCGAAAACTCAATTAATAGATCACTACACGCAGAGTTTGGGAGCAATTCATATTGGTGGACATCGAATGATCATTGAGACCCAAGCGGCATTAAAATTGATTAACAAATATTTTAAAAATAAATAAAATGGGACATTCTAAAAGGGAACTGGATGTTGACTTTATTGGAGGGCTAGGGCCATTAACAAAGGAAGATGAAAAAGCAATTAGCGATTTTATACAAGCTCGTAAGCTTAAGAAAGCTAATGGCAAGACCCGGCTTTCCTCCCGAAAAAATACCAAGAAAATAGCTAAGGTAAAAGCCTAAGCTTTTAGTGCTTTTCTGCGGGACTTCCTCATCCCATTGCTTTCTATATTTTTCCTTATTCGTTTCTAGGTCTTTAATCAAAGTTGAGTATTTGGTTGCCAGCGTATCATATCTGGCCGGATTTTTAGGCAGTTTATGATCGGGCAACAGTCTGACGGCTGATCTCAATGGAAAATTTGACCTGCCGGTGTCGAAATATTCTCCGCCTTTGAATTGAGCTGAGTTGAAAGGCGGACAACCGCTGTATCAATACCGAACAGTCGGGGGTAGTCGGATATGGCTAAAGGCATGCTTTACAAATTATTAAAAAACGGGCATTCTGTTGGTGGCTCAGGATGGTAAAAGGCCCAATATGCTCTCCAGCTATATAAAGATCGCGGTTCGTAACCTGCTCGCCCGAAAAGGGTTTGCCTTGCTGAATATGCTCGGGCTGGTGATCGGCATGACCTCGTGCCTGCTGGTCTTTCAGTATGTGTCCTACGAACGGAGCTATGACCGGTTTGAGCCGGCGGGCGCCAATATCTACCGGCTGAGGCTGGACCAGTATGAACAAGGGCAATTACAATGGAAGTCTGCCACGGTATATCCGGCTGTCGGGCCCTTGTTGAAGAAGGATTATCCCGACGTGTACAACATATGCCGGTTATATAACTGGAGCGTAGTGATGGCCAATCCCAAAACGAACACTCAATTCTCGGAGATGAAGGGGTATTGTGCGGATCCGGCGGCGCTGGGGATGCTGGGCGTTCGATTGGTCGAGGGTAATCCGGCCAGCGCCCTGAGTCAACCTTACCAACTGATCCTTAGCCAAAGCATGGCGAGAAAGTATTTCGGTTCTGCGGATGCGCTGGGCAAGCAACTGGAGATCCGAACGGCCAACGGGGCGGGTAACAGGCCTTATACGATCTCGGGTATTTTCAGGGACTATCCCGCCAATGCGCATCTGGTGCTGCAATTCCTCACCCCCTATTCTACGCTGGAGTCCTATATGCGCACGGTAGGCGATACGACGGATGCTGCCAATACTTCGTTTTTTTGGTTTGACTATTATACTTATGTGCAGCTCCGGCCGGGCACGGATCCCCGGCGATTAGAAGCCAGGCTTCCGGCATTTTGTGATCGTTATATCAATCACCTTCCCAAGAATGAAGGCAATCAGGTGCGGGACGAATTGCATCTCACCCCGCTGCATGACATTCACCTCTATTCGAACTATGTCGAAGAGGCGGAGACGAATGGCAATGGGGAGGCGGTGGCCTTTTTGTTCCTGATAGGATGGTTTATCCTGGGCATCGCGTGGATCAATTATATCAATCTGGCGACGGCCCGAAGTGTGGAACGGGCCAAAGAAGTGGGCATTCGAAAGGTGATGGGCGCGGTCAGGGGCGACCTGATCAGGCAATTTTTGCTGGAAAGCGTATTGTTGAACATCCTCGCTTTGGTCTTTGCTGTCAGTACGGCGTATGCGCTGGCGGCCGTATTTAACGGGTTGATGGGCAGCACGAGGCCGGCCGGTTTTGGCATGACCCTTGAATACTGGCTGGTCTTCTTCGCGCTGCTGGCCGGCGGTGTTCTCCTGTCGGGTCTGTATCCGGCCTTTGTCCTTTCCGGCTATGAGCCGATCAAGGTATTGAAAGGCGCTTTCAGGAATACTTCGGGCGGCCTGCTGCTGCGTAAGGGTCTGATCGTTTTTCAGTTTGCCATTTCGGTGATCTTGATCGCGGGAACGATCATTGTCTATCAGCAGGTCAGCTATATGCGTCACCAGCGGCTGGGGGCGGATATCAGCCGGACGATGGTGCTGGCGGGGCCGCAGACGGTGAAGGATTCTTTGTACATGGGTATTTTTCAGGCGTTCAGGCATGAGCTGCTGGCTGTGCCGGGCATTAGAAGCATCGCCTCGTCATCCAATGTCATGGGCCAGGAGATCACCTGGACCAGAGGCGTGAGGGCTATACAAGCGCCCTCGGAGATCACAATGTACGTGCTGGGCGTCGACTATGATTTCATCCCGCAATTCGGCATTCAGCTGCTGGCCGGAAGGAATTATTCTACGGCTTTTCCGGGGGACGCGCATCGCAAGACTGTTCTATTAAATGGACAGGGCGCCCGCAGCCTGGGATTTGCCAGCGCGCAGGCGGCGATCGGCCAGAAGATAGTAGGCTTTGGCCGGGATACGATGACGGTGATCGGGGTCACTGCCGATATCCATCAACTTGGGCTCAGGCGGCCGATCGATCCGGAGGTCATTCTCTTTGCTCCCATCAACCGGAATAGTTATTCGATCAAGATGGAGGGGAATGATATGCATGACCGCCAGGCCGCTGTCGAAAAGATCTGGAGGCGATATTTCCCCGAGGAACCCTTTAGCTATTTATACCTGGACGATTATTATGGGTTGCAATATAAGGCTGATGAGCAGTTTGGGAAGACGTTCACTTTATTTTCGGCTATGGCCATCATTATCGCTTGCTTTGGGTTGCTGGGGTTATCGGCTTACAATATTCTGCAACGGACGAAGGAGATTGGTATTCGAAAAGTGCTGGGGGCTTCTACGCAGCAGGTGGTTTATCTTTTGTCGAAGGGTTTTTTGGGGCTGGTGGTGCTGGCGTTCCTGCTGGCGATTCCGGTGGCGTGGTGGATCATGCAGGCGTGGTTGCAGGGTTATGCCTATCGGATCACTGTTCATCCCGGTGTTTTTGTGATCGCCGGGGCGGCCGCGATGGGGATTGCGCTGGCCACGATCAGCGTGCAGGCGATCAGGGCCGCGGTGGCTAATCCGGTGGAGAGTTTGCGGACGAATAATTGAACATAAAAAAGGGACAAACGAATGTTATTCGCTTGTCCCGGGTATTTTGTGTTGCAGCGTGCTAATTCAAAACATCTGTCAACTTAGATTTGCCGGCCTTGACCACTTCCCTTCCTTTATCGACCAGATCAGAAACCTGGTCTTCTGCTTCATCCTTAAAGTCCTCGAATTTTCCGCGAAGCTTTTTCCGGGTGGAAGAGCCTTTATCGGGTGCAATCAGCATCCCGATTCCGATGCCGGCGAGTACTGCTAATAGTGTCTTGTTCATATGATGTCATTTTATGCTCTATGTAGTTCTAAAAACGTGCCATTCTAGGTTGCGGGCTTTTTTGGAGGCGTAACAGGCGGAGATTGGTGTTTGAACGGGGAATATTTTTCCCAGGGAACCTGGCAGTAGCGCCGGAAGGTTTCATTTTGCCTGTGAATGTGATGAATATGCAGGTTGCTTATTTTATCTGAACGATATCCGGCTTAACCATGGGGAACCTGGAGAAGATGGCCGGATCATGGCCGGGAATAATATACTTTATATCGGAGGCAAGCGTCTTCATCCTTTGCATGGACCTCACGTAAGCGGTCGTATCAAAAGTACCATTGGGGTAAGGCGAAGACGTCAGATGTTCAAGGTTATAATAGATCCAGATATTGTCGGACGCAAGGATTACTTTATCTCCCCCCGTTTGTACCTGAACGAATTGTGAATTGAATGTATGTCTGGAGCCGGTGTACACCTTGATGCCCGGAAAGATTTCCTTATCGTCACCATCCACCAGGGTTAGCTTCCCTGCCAGATTAAGACTCACCAGTGTGTCGACATCCCTTTTATAAAACCCGCTATGCCGGCCATCTTTTTGCCAGGCTTCGCCGACAAAATAATTATAATCCTCTTTCTGGATCCAGATATGCGCTGTGGGAAAAAGACTGATCCCGTCCACATGATCCCAATGCGGATGAGTCAATATGATATCGGTGATCTCGTCGGGTTTGATATTCAGCTCCAGCAATACGGAGTCCGGCCTGGTGTAGAATGTTGTTTTTAATTCTTTATAAATATCCAGATCATTCCGGAAGCCGGCATCCACCAGGATATTCTTCCCATTGTTTCCCTTTACAAGCCAATACATGAAGTACATATTCATTGTATCTTTCTTCGGTGCGCCCAGGGCCAGTTCGGATACGGGAACGGAGTGAATGCCGAAATATTTCAAAGCATAAATTTCATATTTCGGGGGAGACGGGGGAGACGGGGGAGACGGGAGAGACGGGAGAGACGGGAGAGACGGGGGTGATTGGGGCGATGGGGGTGATGGGGGAGATTGGGCATTGGATGGAAGAGAGCCTGAGACTATGATAGCCAGGAGAAAAATGAATTTTAACATAGATCAGCGATTTGATCCTATAAGGTAAGGGAAATAATTTTATAATTATCCCCGGTGTTTCGGTCGATGAGTACCCCCAGCGGATCGACAGCCGCCGCTTTAGGTTCGCCTGTCACCGTCACCGTTATCGTATGCTCTCCCTGTGTCAGCCAATACTTTTTTCGGTGCAGGAACCTCTTGACTGTCCGACCGATGGAATCTTTTACATCTGACCCGAGCACGCCGATCTCGATATAGTCTTTCATTCCCACCGCCGGCACATCATTCCCTTTATCGTCCTTCCAGAGCTTATCGATCTTTATCCGGAGCGTCACGGAATATTCATTGGGATGTCCCGTTTTCACCGCCGATACCTCCTCGACCTTGTTGTCATAAAATGTCACTTTCTTCCAGGTGTCTTCCAGGTAATACTGCAGGGAATCGGGTACATGACGCCGTAATACCTCATACAGATCATTGGCGCCTGCATAAGGCCCCCGCGCCCGGTATGCATAGGTATCTCTAAATTCCCGCAATGCCTTGTTGATGCTGTCTTCCCCGATCAAATCCCGCAGCCCATACAACACTACTCCTGCCTTCGAGCTCCACTCGAACCAAAAGTTTGCCGTTAACACGGGATGCTCCCGCTCTGTCAACCGCCTCCGGATAATGGTATACGGCCAGATCTGGTCCTGCAGGTACCGCAGCATATTCTCCACTCCGTATTTCTTCTCATTCATCATCAATGCATCGTAAGAAGCAAGCCCTTCCGACAAGACCAGCGATCCCACGGTATTGTTGGGCGCCACCTGGTACCGCCACCATTGCTGCGCCAACGCCCGCGTCACGTCAAAATGCAGGTAATCATATTGCTCCGGATCGGTAAAATGGGCATTCCACCCGTTGTTTTCCGCGAACAGGTTCATCGACGTCGTGGCCACCTCGCGGGGTCCGTAATTGGATGTCTCCACCTGTCGCATAGTGGGGTAGGGATAGCTGCCATATGCCGAGGAATAATAGGTCAGCCCATCTTTATAGGCCTTCATATACCGGTCGAGATTAGCACCCTGTGCAGGATCATAATAGATCTCTACGGCTATGGGATGATCGGTTAGCACGCTGGGATGATCCAACGGCACACTGTCGCGCCTTTCCGCATATCGGGCCGCCGCCACCACGAACGGCGGATACATTACCGGCCGGTCCGACACATAGTGAAAATAATGGCGTCCGTTGGCCGTCCACTTCCCCACGAGATCACCCTGACTGACCGCCGTCTGGTCGCCCGACACACTGACGGTCATCTCCATGCGATGGAGACCTGCCATAGGCCCTGCCTTCAATGTATTGATGCCTACGGGGTCATTCTGCGCCACTTCTTCTTCTGTCTTCGGCGGCAGTCCGGCTTTCTGCCGGACATAGGGGCTGCTCACTTCGTCATCATCGTCATAGCCGAGCCCCGGCAGGCCGACGTTAAACAAAGTACCATTGTTGAGCATATTACGTGCATATAATCCGTTGGTAAATCCTTTCTGCAGCGTAATGGTCCTCACTTCCAACAGCATTGAATCTCCCGGCGCCAGCGGCGTCCGGAAGGTATAGAGCCGGAAATCGGATGTGTCGGCTACTGGCCTGAACCAACTGAACTCACCGCGGCGATATACCAACGGCCAGGTACAGGGAACGGGCTGCCCCCCGGCCGTGATGGAATAATCGGCCAGTCCGTCCGCGTCCAGCAATAGTTGGGAAATGGACGTATCGGTCCGGTTCTCTATCGTCACCCTTGCATCCACGATGGCCTGCTTCTCCTCCGGATAGAGATCGATGGATTCCACGATACTCGTGACAGCAGGTAAGGGCAACTGCTGGTATTTTTTTAACGCTTTCTCATAGATGATAGCCCGATCGTCCTGTTCCCCTTTCGTCAGCCACTCGTTCAGGTAGCTGACATTATAATAGATATATCCGCCGATCACGAAAAACAGTAGCAGCAGCACTGTCGCGAAGCCCTTCGTCATGCTGTTGAACCGCTGAGAGACTAATTGCCAACGCTCCTTCAAGGAACTGCTCACCCCACGGTGATACCACAACGCCGCGATGACGATCAACAACCCAGCCCCCAGCATCCAGTACAGATCGAACCAGGCGATCGGCGTGGCCATATGCCCCATGCCGTCCATATCCGTGATCCTCGAATTGGGGGTAAAAGAATACAGCAGCAGGTGATAGTTGAAGGTTCCCGTGCTGTCCAGGAAAAACATCCCAACCCACAATGGCGCAGCTATCGCATAGCCGGCAAACTTGTTGTTGAAGAGCACCTGGATCACATAGCAGAGCGCCGTAGCCTCCAGGAATTTTGGCAACAGGACGACGAACAAACAGGTGAGATAGGCGTTCCAGTTCAAATGGGTATACCCTTTTGCCAACTGCACCACGACTCCCACCACTACCGGTAGAAAGGATAGTCCCACCGCGAGTACCAGGAGCGAAATAAGCTTGGACCCGTTGAGCACCCAGTTAGGCGGCGGGAGGGAGTCATTGATAAAGGCATAGCGCGTGAGTGTGTCACGAAATAACGTTTCCCCAGTATAGAAAAGAATAATAAAAAATATAAAAAACGGGAAGGCATCGCTGAAGATGGATAGCAGCATCACTGTCCGCGGATAGTCGGGCACACCCTCATTGACTTGACCCAGCCAGAATACAAAGCCCAAAAAAAGACTTCCCGCCCCGATGATCATCCAGAAATAATTATCCCGGATGATGTTCAACAGCTCCAACCGGATCAGGCTGCCGAGCACCCGTCGATTGTACTGGCCATTGAAGCTCAACGCCGGCGTTTTCAACTCCGTGCGCGACCGGTCACTGATCTCGTCGGCGGCTGCCTTATCCCGCCTGCCCGCAAAGAAAGTCTCGAAGTTGAACCGGAGATAAGTGATGATCACGACCAGGAGCCCGATCCCGGGCCAGAGCAGCCGGTTGATCGCCAGCGGCCCCGAGATCGGGAGCAGCGTATTGTTTTGCTGCAGGTAGTTGGCGCTAAACATTTGTTCGCGTACTCCGTTGAGGGCAAATGGATCCGCAATCCCGATCACGGTGGCGTTGTTGGTGTGATCGAAGAAGAACAAGGCCATCAGGTAGAACAGGAACAGCAGCAAGCCCCCGAAATAGATGACTTTTACATTTCGCAATACCGCTACGAGGCCGTAGAACAGGGTTGAAGTGAACAGTATATTTGGCAATACCAGTAGCAGGAAAGGATACAAATAGTAGATGGGCTTGTTCGGTCCATATTGTGCGGGGACCTTGTGTCCGATCACCGGACCCAAATGGGAGCCGAGCCAGATGCCCAGCGGAATGGCAAGCGCGATCCCGAGCATAAAGACAAACGATCCCACGAACCGCCCCCAGAAATAGCCGGCCCTGGTGATGGGATAGGTGAGATAATAATCCTTGGTCTGGTATTCGATATCTCTGATCACGGCGGTTCCCATGACGGACGAGCTGACGAGGGTCATCATGATGGTCATCGTGCAGCACCAAAAGCTAATCAGGAAGGGTGAATTGATATGTTCTTTTTCTCCTACCGGTAATGATCCCGTGGAAAAGGCGAGAAGTGTAAAAATGAATATCGCTAAGAAATAGAGGTAGACGGCCGGCCTGCGGAGGCGGCTTTGGATCTCGAATCGGAAAATTTCTGCGAACATGAGGACTGGGTTTAAAAGAACATGGGAATGGGTTTAAATTGACCTACAGTGTATTCACATCCACCCGGGTGGCAATATTGCTGAAATAGACATCCTCGAGGTTGGGCTCGGCGGCCACGAAGCCATCCTGTAGCTCTGCCTCCCGCGACAAGACCCGGATATGCAGTTTGCCGGCCCTGAGCTGGGTGGAGATGACCTTGTAGATGTTGCGATAATACTGGATATCCGCCTGGTCGATGGCCTTGGAATAGATGGCGCCGGCCAACGCGGCTACGGCCTTTTCCGGATCGCCTGCATACAGCACTTCCCCCTTGCAAATGATCGCAAAGCTGGAACACAGGGTACTGACATCTTCCACGATATGCGTCGACAGGATGACGATTGTATTCTGGCCGAGTTGGCTGAGCAGATTATAGAATCGGTTACGTTCGGCCGGGTCGAGACCGGCTGTGGGTTCATCGACGATGATGAGTTTGGGATCGCCGATCAATGCCTGCGCGATGCCGAAGCGCTGTTTCATTCCGCCTGAATAGGTGCCGAGATGCCGATGCCTGTCTTTGTAGAGATTCACTTTTTCCAGGAGTCCGTTGACGATATCCCGCCGCTCGCCGGCCTGGCCGATTCCCTTTAGCCGTGCGATATGGTCCAGCATTTTATCTGCCGGGATCTTGGGGTAGACGCCGAATTCCTGGGGGAGATAGCCGAGGAGATGGCGGACGTGCGTTTTGGTGCGGAGCACGTCCAGCTCGTCCAGGAATATACTTCCTTTGTCCGCCTCCTGGAGTGTCGCGATCGTTCGCATCAGGGAGCTTTTCCCGGCGCCGTTGGGGCCCAGCAGGCCGAACATGCCATTGTTCATTGTCAGGGTCACATCTTTGAGGGCATGAACGCCGTTGGCGTAGGTCTTGGACAGTGAATCGATCACCAGTTTCATTGTATGGAGGTTTAAGTGACAGGTTCTGAAAGCTAAATAGCAATACTGTGGACTTTCTGTACTAAATATCTTATGTGCCTGGTTCGGATAGGGTCTTTTTAACGATCTTAATGATGCAGATCGTTCCTCATTTTGGTCAATTTGAGGGAAACGGTATTTTTACGATCGCTGATCCTCCACTGCATATGGCCGGGACCTGTCATGTTGACTGCGGCATATACTGTATCGGGCGGCAGGTTTGGGCGATTGATGACAAACCTGATCCTCTTTTTGGGCTCTTCATAGTGATACAGGCCGATAGTTGCTCTTGCTGATTCGACAAAATAGGGATTGGGACTAAAGGTAAATCGTCCATAGTCTTCCAGGTAAATATTTTTCCAGGATAAGCTGTCGGTCAGCCAGTCATTGGCCTTTGTCGTGTCCCCATTCCTGATGAGTTGATCGACCTTCCATTTACCCGCGAGATCGGAAGGCGCCTTCGTTTTGCTGATAAAGAAGATGAACGCAAAGGCGTAGCCGACGACAACGAGGCGAAGCAGGTTCTTTAGCCCTCCCAAATGAATGACGGGCATCGAAGGCCGGGATCGTTTAAAAAAGTCGGCAATGGCTTTCCATTGAAGGAGGAGCAGGTAAGTCAGACCTAGCGTAAACAGAATGGCATTCATCAGTGCACCGCCTGCAATGGAGTAAAATGTATCGATCAGGACAATATTCACCATGACCGGCAATAGAAGGATGACTCCTGAAAGAGTAGTTCTCCTGAATAACAACAGACCAGATCCCACGATCTGCACTCCGGCAATGATACAGGACATCGCGTAGGAATAGCTGAAATAGTTCCAGGTGAGATCATATCCCGACAGGCTGTTCCAGACCGAGTCGCCTCTGAAATAACTGGCGGCGAATTGCGTACCGAAGACCTTGGCGAACCCATAATTAAAAATCTCCACGGCCAGCCAATAGCGGATGATCCCTGTAAACCAAGCGTGGAGAAGGCTGGAATCGACTTTGCCTTTCTTTTCCCGTCGATGCCAGACAATGGGGCCAACGACGGCCATTAACACAGCGAAGATGGTTACAGGCAGATTGATGAATCGGAGCACAGGCACATAGTGCGAAAGCGCCGGAATGAAGAAAGACGGATATAACACCAATGAATCGTAAAAATCAACGATAGCAATCGAGACGAAAATGCAATCGAGGAATTTAATGTACCATTTCATAGCAGTAGTTTAGGAATATAAACGCACTAAAAAGCGTTCCAATCCCGGATATATGACTATTTGTCGGGGGCTGCATTTTTCGGGGTAAGCATTTTTTGGGTCTGCATTTTTCGGGGCTAATTTTTTTTGATAAACTCATATGGAATAATCGGGGGTGAGGATCTCATGAGATCGGCTTCACTGATCCAAAACCAAGAATCATGTTCGAACACCTGCTGAGAAATGCTCTCCGGAATATCGGAAAAGGCCGCGCCTTTTCCATTATTAATATTTTAGGTCTGGCGATGGGCCTTTGCGCCTGCCTGCTGATCACGCTCTTCGTGGCGGACGAATTCAGCTACGACCGGTACAATGATAAGGCGGACCGGATCTTCCGCATTGTCTATGATGCGCATCTGAACGGCAATGCCTTTATCGGGAATTATGCGCCTTTTCCCATGGGCCCGACCCTGGTCAAGGAAAATCCCCCAATTGAAAATGCGGTTCGTATCCGATCCCAGGGGGATGTCATGGTTAAAACGGCAAGCGGGGATGAGTTGGAAACCCGGGTGGTTTTTGCCGATTCCAGTCTGTTCAGCGTTTTCACCCTGCCGATGATAGCAGGGGATCCAGTCAAAGCCCTGGCACGACCGCACACGATAGTGATTTCGGAGACGATCGCTAAAAAATATTTCAACAGTACGGCGGTGTTGGGTAAGACGCTCGCCATGTACGGCAATATCACCTCCGGTACGACGGATACCCCAAGGATCTATCAGATCACGGGGGTCATGAAGGATATGCCTGCGGCATCCCATTTCCATTTTGATATCATCAAGTCGATGGCTGAAAAGTATTCAAACTCCTGGCATTGGGGAAATCCCCATTCCGCTACCTACATTTTGGCCAGACCGGGGGTGACGATCACCGACATCAACCGGATACTGGCTGCAACCGTAGCCAAATATGTAACGCCTGACTTAAAGCAACAAGCCAACGGCAGCCTGAAAGAAATGACGGAACACGGCGACTATTTCAGGGAGTATTGCATTCCGCTGGTCAATATCCATTTGTATTCGAATGTGCTGGGGGAATTCGAATCGAACGGCAGCATTGCGACGGTTCGCATCTTCATGGTGATAGCCATTCTCGTATTGCTGATCGCCTGCATGAATTTCATGAACCTGGCTACGGCACGGAGTGCTGACCATTCCCGGGAAGTGGGCGTCAGAAAGGTGCTGGGTGCTTCGCGGAGCGAATTGATCGCCGGTTTCCTTTTCGAATCGGTCCTGACGACGATGATTGCCGGGGCGATGGCTTTTCTCCTCGCGGTTCTATTATTGTCCTGGTTTGATCATTTGTCGGGGAAGAATTTTCAAATCGGGGTATTAGGTAAACGGTGGATTGTGGTGGCGTTTTTGCTGGGTCCTGTTTCGGTGGGGCTATTGGCCGGAAGTTATCCTGCATTTTATCTATCGGCCTTTAAACCCATCCAGATACTTCGGGGCCGTTTGGCTATGGGCTTTACAAACAGTGGGTTTCGACGCGGGCTGGTCGTTTTTCAATTTACGATCTCGATCGCGCTGATCATCGCCACGCTGGTGATCTACAATCAGCTGGATTATATTCGTCACCGGGACCTGGGCTATAACCGTGACCAGGTACTAACGATTTTCAATACCAATAGTCTCGGCGAACAGGCTAAAGTATTCCAGCAGGAAGCGCAGCAATTGCCCGGGGTGACCGGCAGTACGATGACGGGTTATTTGCCGAACAGGGTGCATGATGGCAGTATTACGTATTATAAGGATGCCTCGGCGAATGTCACTAAGGCGTTCCTGCTGCAAAGATGGTATATCGACGCACAGTATATCCCCCTTCTCGGGATGAAGCTGCTCGGCGGCCGGAATTTTTCTCCTGATTTGACAACCGATTCTTCGGGTGTGCTGATCAACGAGACGGCTGCGCGTCTATTGGGCTATCCCGATCCTGTTGGTAAGCCCCTGTACAGGGGATCGGATTCGGCAGATACCTATCATATCCTGGGGCTGGTGAAAGATTTCAATGCCGGGACCCTCCACGAAAAGATCCAACCTATTGTTTTTCACCTGAAGGACGACCGGCATGCGGTCTCTTTCCGTATCCATACAGACAATATCCCGGCCCTGATCGCCACGCTAGGTCAACGTTACCGGTCGCTGGACGGGTCGGCCGGACATCCCTTTATTTACTCCTTTATGGACGACGATTTCAATCACCAATATGAATCGGATCAGCGCACGGGCAGGATTTTCATCTCCTTTTCGATTTTTGCGATTTTTATTGCCTGCCTGGGTCTTTTTGGGTTGATCACCTATGCTGCGGAGGTGCGAACCAAAGAGATCGGGATCCGGAAGGTGCTGGGGGCTTCTGTCAACCAGATTGTGGGGTTGTTGTCGGCGGACTTTTTTAAGCTGGTGTTGCTGGCGGCGGCGATCGCGTGCCCGGTTGCGGGTTGGTTGATGCATAACTGGCTGCAGGGTTTTGCTTATAGGACGACGATGGGGTGGTGGGTTTTTCTGTTGGCTGTTGTTTTGGCGGGGGTGATCACATTGGTGACGGTATGCTTGCGGTCTGTCAGGGCAGCGATGGTCAACCCGGTGGTTAGTCTGAGGGGGGATAACTGAGGAAGAGACCGGTCGAGGGAGAGGACGCGCGGGCGCCGGTGAAAAGATTTTTTTGTTGAACTAGATTTATAGTTTTATATTTGAACTATAAATATAGTTTTACATGAAAGCATTGACGAAAGCAGAGGAGCAGGTGATGAAAGTCTTATGGAAGATGGGTAACGGGTTATTGATGGAGGTCGTGGAAAATATGCCCGAACCGATACCTCATAAAAATACGGTTGCGACGATCTTGAAGACATTAGTGGACAAGGGTTTTGTGCGCGTCGAAAATATCGGCCGCATCCACCGGTATCATCCCCTGGTCTCGAAGGACAATTATTCCCGGGATACGTTGGCGACATTGGCGAAGGGGTATTTCGAAGGTTCGTTTACCAATGTCGTTTCTTTTCTGGTGGATGAGAAGAAACTGTCAGTGAAAGAGCTGGAGCTTCTTTTACAACAACTTAAAAAAAAGAAATAAGATGCAGCAGCTACTACCCTACCTCGTCAAGTCGGTGCTGGTGAGCGGCGTATTGACGACTTATTACGTGATCGCTTTGCGCAATCGTCGCTTTCATGCTTATAACCGGTATTATTTATTGTCGGTGTTGGTGATAAGTCTGCTCTTGCCGCTGGTGCACATTCCCTGGCAGCCTTTTGCCGCTGTTGGCACGACGCGATTCGTCGGATTGGTCACAGGGACGGCTTCGGTGGAGCACGTGGCGGGCGCCCCGCGGTACCTGATGGTGATGTTTGCGGCGGGTGTGGCAGTCAGCCTGGTTTTGCTCGGCTTGCTGAGCTGGCGGATCTGGCAGACGTATCGTTTGGGTTGCGATCTTGGTCTGGGTCGCGATCATGGTTTGGGTCTCAATCATGGCGCTCAGCGAAAGGGAGGATATATGCTTGTCGAGACGGATGACCCCCGCGCGCCTTTTTCCTTTTTTTCTACCTTATTCTGGCGGCGCGATGCCGTGCTGGCCGATCCGGTCAATCAGAAGATCTTTCAACATGAGCTGGCGCATATTAAGGGGAGGCATGGCTGGGATAATCTTTTTTCTCAATTGGCAGTCTGTCTTTTCTGGATCAATCCGTCGTTTTGGTTTATCCGGAAGGAGCTGACGATGGTTCATGAATTTATCGCCGACACCGCTGCGGATATGGAGGGCGATACGGAGGGATTTGCCAGGATGTTATTACAATCAATATATGCGGGAAGGTTCCTTGAACCAGTCCATGCATTTTTTCAATCACCTATAAAAAGAAGACTTATGATGATCAGTCAACATCGTTCCGGCGGCATTGCGCTGGCGCGGAAAGCTTTTGTTTTACCCGTCCTAACGGCTGTTATTGTAATAGTGTCGTGCAGTAAGGGGCAGGCGCCAGCAACACCCGATGCCCTGCAGGCTAAAGTGATCAGGGATAACCAGGATCTTGCCGTAAAGCAAATGGGTTTTATCTTACAGAGTAAGGACATGAGCGGGAATGTGGTGACCCATCGGGTTCATGTGGACTCCGTCCATATCGATTCGGAAGGAAAGCAAACCTATGCATTAGCATTGGACAAAGCGGAGGTAGATCAGAATTTGAAAAATAGCGCGATCGTACCCGACGGGCGTTAAATCGTCCCCGACCGTTAAGAGACATCATTCCGCTGGGATTAGTGATTTATGTGACTATCATTCGATAGCCGGATGGGTTTGGCCGGCCCGCATTTCCGTGGGTGACTGGCCAAACCGCGTCTTGAAGGCGCGGCTGAAATGGGACGGACTTTCGAATCCGCTTTCAAACGCCGCCTCGCTGACGGTTCGGCCTCGGTTCATCAGCAGCTGCAGCGAATATTGGAGTCTCTTTTCCAGCAGCCATTTGCCTGGCGTGGCGCCAAAAAGTTTTTCGAAATCCCGTTTGAAGGCAGACAGACTGCGGTTGCTCAGCTTCGCATAATTTTCATGCTTCAAGTTATAGCAAAAATTATCTTCCATCACCCGCTGTAACAAGACGGTCTGCGGTTGGCCGAGGAGGGAACAGAAATAGGAGAGCAGTTCCCTGTTCCCATCATTGTCGGCGATCGTCAGGATCAACTCTTTGAACTTGAGCTCGAGCAACGCCGGGTCGGGCTCGCGGGTCTCGTTAAAATAGGAAGACATGGAGAGGAAGAAACCTTTTAATGTTTCGTCGGCCTCGATCAGCATGAGAGGATCATATGACTGCTCTGCGCTGGCCAGTGGACGCGTGCGGGCATGCAAGGTCTCGCAGATGAATTCATCCGGGATAAAAAACAAGATCACGCAGAACCCCTCATCCAGGAATTGCTCTAAAATAAACCCACCCTTCCGCACAAAGACACAACTACCCTTCCGGATATCGTAGCTACCCCGCGCGGTATGCCAAACCTTGCGCCCGTCGATGGCATAGAACAGATAATTGTGGTTCGTCCATAATCCCGCAAACCGTTTCTTCATCAGCTTCGCTTCCAATGGACAATTGAATGCAGTGATCAGCGACGGCCCACAATTGAACTGCCGGTAATATCGAGGATGCTGCAATACCCGTTCGAGAAAATTATCCATACCCAATAAAATTATGATTTTTTGCCATATCATCGGTGGACTTTTAAGTCATGAAATGGAGCTTTACGGATACGGTGAATATCCCTGCAATATCGATCCTTGTAGAAAAATTACTGACATGCAAACAACTGTTATGAATCCCAACAAAATGCTTTGGGAAAAAGGGGACTTTACGAAGATTGCCGAAACGATGCGCAGCAGCGGCGCCGCCCTGGTGGCTACATTCGGTATTACCCCCGGTCTACGGGTTCTTGACCTGGGCTGCGGCGACGGGACGACGGCGATCCCCGAAGCCAGGCTGGGCGCAGAGGTACTGGGAGTGGATATTGCCTCGAACCTGGTGGGGGCCGGCCGTGCCCGGGCAAATGCCGAAAGCCTGTCGAACTGCACCTTTCAGGAGGGCGATGCCACGGATCTTCATGAGCTGGAGGACCACCGCTTCGATCTGGTCGTGAGCATCTTTGGTGCGATGTTCGCCCCCAAGCCCCATGCTGTGGCCCGCGAAATGGTTCGCGTCACCCGCCCCGGCGGCCGGATCATCATGGGCAACTGGATCCCCGGCGATCCGACACTCGTCGCGCAGATCCTAAAGATCAGTTCGGCCTATACCCCACCGCCGCCGGAAGGTTTTGTCAGTCCTATGCTGTGGGGCATGGAGGAGCATGTCATCGATCGCTTCGTTGCCGCCGGCGTGGACAAAAAGGATATTTCCTTCGAAAGGGGGACTTTTAACTTTGAAACCAACCGGCCGCCTGCTGAAATGCTGGACCGGTTCCGGCGCTATTACGGCCCTACGATGAACGCTTTCGAAGCTGCGGAGAAGAATGGTCAATCGAACGATTTGCAACGGGAGTTGGAAGAGCTGTTCAGCCGTCAGAATGTAAGCGGCATGCCCGACCGGACGCTGATTCCCGCGACGTTTCTGAAGGTGACGGTGAAGTGTCGGTGATACTCAATCTTTTGGCTTCGGGTTTTCTATTATCTTTAGGGAATGGATCGTCCATGGTTTAACGACAAAAAATTCACTTCGCTTGAGATCCGGAAGAATAAATCCCTTTCCGACCAAGCCCTTTGTCATCAAAGCGATAGGCCTGGTCATGCTGACTTTTCATTCAAAGAGTGAGAAGAGGATATATCCGGATTTCTTCCAGGTGGTAAAGTCCATCAGCGCAATTCTTTCTTTACCTTACGAACGAATTTAACGGAAGTGTTGGCCAGGGAGGCTATCTTTTCCGCGGGGAAAGTGGAATCTTTCAGAAGGTTTTCTACAAATTGGCGGGTTGTTTTTTCGGCTCCTTCTTTTAAGCCTTTTTCAAGACCTTTTTCAAGACCCTTTTCAAGACCTTCTTCAAGACTTTCTTGTGCTTTGATCTCAGCCCATTGTTCGAAGATGTCCATAGTTTTGTTTTTTCTGGTTTCTCGATCGATTTGCTTGTTAAAGATAAGATTAGTTTCTGGCTTTTTAAAGCGAACGTAGTTTTCCAAAAACAGCAAAATGGCGTTGTACTTCCGTTCGCCAACCTTTAGTCTTTTGTTCAACAGTTTGAAAATCAGCATTTTTTGTTGCAACAAAACTTCATCCCATTCTTGATCAGAGCCCTCTGCCATCAATAACGCTTCTCTGGCTACCATTAATACAAGCGCAAAGGCGTTGTTGCTCTTTATCAGTTCTTCATCCGTGTAATCTGTGATACATAAGGTCTTGTATTCATAAATCTCTCGCGTCCACAGACAATGCTCCTCGTAGCGGTCTTGTATTTTATGGCCGTCCCGGCCAGTCAAAATGGCGATGGCGGCGACTGGTCGGTCGTATCGATCTATCAGCCGACAGTAATAGCGAAACATACGTTTGGGAAAATTGGGTTCATTTTTTCCCTGTACTTCGATGTGTAACAGCATCCACTTTTCTGTCCCATCGCGGGTATATACTTTCACCAGTTTGTCCACGAAACGGGTATCCGATGGTTTTTGCGATTCAGGATATATTTTGTTGAGCTCTTTATCCAGGAATTCAATGCCACGTTCAAAGTCGAGGTCCTTGTCAATATCCGGCTGGACAAACCGCAATAAGTCCTCGATGACTACCTCCAGCATGCCTTTCCACAGTATATCATACTTCCCCTTCATAAGATAAAACTTAACCGACCTTAAAAGTAGGGAATCGTATATACTGGAAAAATAATCTTATTAACGGGATAGGATGTGCGCCGGCGGATTAGAGCAGCTCGAATTTATCGCCGTCGAAAAGACCGAGGTCGCCTAGTTTGAGATGGGGGATCACGAGGAGGGCCATGAAAGACAGGGTCATGAAGGGGGCGGCGAGGGTGCAGCCGAGGCCTTTGGCCAGGTGGTCGATGGCGGTGTAGGCTGAGGCAACGGAGTAGCCGTCGTCCATGCTCATGAGGCCGGCGACGGGGAGGGGGAGGATGAGTTCGGTTCCGGTAGCCGGTGAGCCGGTTAATGATGGGTTGGTTCCCGGAAGGGCAATGGGTTCGCCGGTGATGTCCGAGACGGGGGTGAAGGCGCCCGAAGTGGGGGTCGCCTTCGCTGAAGCTTCGGTGAGAGGACGTTCGAGGGAACGGCCGATATTAGAAGCGGTAGCGTTGTGTGAGGGCATGGCAGGAATAGCCGGATCGACGCAACTGAGGCCGCCTTGCTGGGCGATGACGAGGTTGACGGCGCGGCAAATACTTTCGTCATCTACGCCGACGGCGACGATATTGTGACTGTCATGGGCAACCGAAGAGGCGAGGGCGCCGCGTTTGAGGCCGAAATTTTTGATGAAGCTCTTCGCCACAGGAGCGTCGGGCCGGTACCGGTTGACGACGACGATCTTGAGGATATCTTTTTCCACGTTGCTATTCAGCTGGCCGCCATTCAGATGGGTACCGCTGGGCAAAGTGTCGGCGACAGGAACGACCAGCCGATTGGTGATGAGCTGGCCATCGAGGGCCTCGATGACATACACCTGCTCTACATTCTCCTCCTCACCCCACTTATTGAGGGGATAGGCGAAGTCGGCGGGCGTATGAGGATTGCAATTGAACTGATTGATGGGACTGGCGATGAGCTGGGAACTGCCTGTGCTGGGTGATGGGGAGGCTGCCAGGGTCGTAGACGCGATATGGGAAGTCCCGGTTTGCGCGACGAGGGCACCTTTAATATAGGTCTGCAACACCTTGAAATGCTGCAGGTCTTCCACGAGGATGAAATCGGCGCTGTCGCCAGCACGGAGGAGGCCGGATTCGAGGCCATAATGCAGGACGGGATTGATGCAGGCGGCCTTTAAGACCTTGAATATGTCGATGCCCTTGGCCACGGCGCGGGCGCAGAGGCGGTCGATATGGCCGGCGACTAAGGAATCGGGGTGCTTGTCGTCACTACAGAACATCATCTGGTCGGGCCAATCGTTCAACAAGCCGATGAGGGCGTCGAAGTTTTTAGCGGCACTGCCGTCACGGATGAGGATTTTCATCCCCAATTTCAGTTTGTCGAGGGCCTCTTCAGCGGTAAAGCACTCGTGATCGGTGCTGATGCCGGCCGCAATATATTCTTTAGCCTGCTCGCCACGGAGGCCGGGGGCATGGCCGTCGACGGGTTTACCGAGTCGTTTGGCGGCGGCGATCTTTTCCATGACCTCGGGATCCTTGTGAAGGACGCCGGGGAAGTTCATCAGCTCGCTCAGGTATTTGATCTCGGGCATTTCTAAGAGGCTGGTGACGGCGGCAGCATCGAGGGTAGCGCCGGCGGTTTCGAAACGGGTAGCCGGAACGCAGCTGGGAGCGCCGAAATTGAAGTGGAAGGGGACGGATTTGCCATTACGGATCATGAATTCGACGCCAGGGAGTCCGCAGACATTGGCAATCTCATGGGGGTCACTGACGGTGGCGACGGTCCCGTGGGTGACGGCCAGGCGGGCAAATTCCGAGGGGATGAGCAGGGAGGATTCGATGTGGACGTGGGCGTCGATGAAGCCGGGGAGGATGAATGGGCCGCCTTCGGCGGTGGGAGCAGAAATAACCGATTGGATCATTCCATTCTCCACGGTCACTTCTACGGGGTATATATTTTGCTGAAGGATATCTACTAACCGGCCGATGATCTGCATACGCCTAACCAATTTAAGCACGAATTAACGCTAAATTTGAGACACCTGCGGTACTAATCTTTTAAATGCCGCTGGAAGCGCCCGGAACCGCTGAAGAGCGAACCGGAACGAGGGCCGAAGTTCGGGCGAAGCTCAGACCGAAGGTCAATCATAAAAGGAAACTCCGTATTTTAGCGGCCGTAGATAAACCCTGTTATATGCAACTCTCTCGTATCCTTTTCCTATCCTTCACCTGTCTGCTGGGGCTTCAAGCGGGCGTACAAGCGCAGTCCGCACAGGAAGTCGTCAGCAAATATCTTGCTGCCCTGGGCGGCAAGGAGAAACTTCAGTCGATCAATTCGCTCTACCGCGAAGGTGTAGCTGTTTTGGATGGTGGTGCCCAGATCATGGTCAAGACCTGGCGGGTATACGACCGCCTCTACCGGGAAGAACTCTCTTCGGCCAGCGGCAAACTCGTTATTATTGTGACCCCGAACCGGGGGTGGTACTCGGCCCCCGGAAGTGGCGGCCTTTTCAAGCCTCTGACGCCGGATCAATATAGAGCGCTGGTGCCGGAGATCGACCCGGCAGGGCCTTTAGTGGACTACAATCAAAAGGGCAACAAGATTGAGCTGGCGGGCAGGGACACGGTCCAGGGCGAGCCCTGTTATAAATTGAGGGTCTATTTTCCCTCGGGCAATGCGGCGACCTATTCTATCGATGCGAAGACGGGGTATTCGCTGAAGTCGACGTATAGGGGAAATACGCTGCTGTCCAGTATTTTCCCCGACGAGTCTCCGCTGAACAGGCTGGCGGCGGCGCCGGCGGGGCAGGTGACGACGGAGTTTAGTGACTACAAAATTATCCCGGGGGGATACATTTTTCCTTATACTATCGCGTTGAGTCCGTATGGGGCGAAGGTTACGATTAAAAAGGTGGAGGTTAACGGGAATGTGGATGCGGACGCGCTGAGCAGACCAAAGTAGGTATATATATACATAATAAAATCCGTAATACCACGTTAATTTACCGGAGAACACCGAGTTCATCATCCTATATAAAAACCAAGCCCGTCTTCTTATGAACAAAAAGAGCGTAGTATTCCTCTTAGGAATCCTCATGTGCCTGAGTGCTTCAGCCCAATCATTTATCGGGTATGGTTACGACAATTATTCAGGCGTCAATGGCATGCTGCTGAACCCGTCTGTTATTGCGGACAGTAAGTATAAGGTCAATGTCAATATCCTTGCGGTCAGTGCCTATGGCGGGACGAATGCCTACTCGATCAATCGCAAGAATCTGTTTGACTTCAAATTTTCCCACCTCTCGGATGGCAACGGCTACTATAAATCTACCAGTTCGGATTACAAATATACCTATTTCAATACGGATATTCTCGGCCCGTCGGCGATGGTGAGTCTGACATCGAAGGATGCATTCGGCCTTTTGACGCGGATGCGGACGGTGGGCAATGAATATAACCTGGGTAACCCGCTGTTCCAGTTATTGGGCAACCCGAATCCGGATTTTTACAACACGAATATTGTCAACCGAAGCCTTCAGATGAAGGCGAATGCCTTTGCGGAAGCGGGCGTTTCATATGCTCGCGTCCTGATGAAGGACGATCACTCTGAACTGAAGTTCGGTATAACCGGCAAATACATCGCGGGACTGGCCTACGCCAGCGTATGGTCAGGCCCGCTGATGGTCAATATCAATCCGCAAAATACGATTGAGCAATTGTCGGGTAATATGACGGCGCAATTTTCCTCTAACCTGGATAACCTGGGCAGTGGCAGCAGCAACGGCATCCAGGACGCGCTGAACAACCGCAGCGGCAATGGCTGGGGCCTTGACCTGGGGTTCACCTACGAACTGAAGCAGTCCGGCGACCCTTCGCAGACTAAGCTGCGAATCGGTGTCAGCATCACGGACCTCGGGCAGATGAAGTACAATAACTCTC
Organism: Puia dinghuensis; assembly: GCA_026225275.1. Taxonomy (GTDB): domain Bacteria; phylum Bacteroidota; class Bacteroidia; order Chitinophagales; family Chitinophagaceae; genus Puia; species Puia dinghuensis_B. The sequence continues at coordinate 2,122 of JAMFSL010000239.1, read as the reverse complement.
CTGACGGGGCCACGTATGCGATGAACGTAGACGGTCATAATACGAGCGAACTGACGAAGGCAAGCAGCGAGACTTTCAATGATTATTTTAACCGGCTGAAGACGCAGGGGTTGCTGACCACCCTCAGCAGCACGAATACGGCCTCGGTGAAGCTGCCGACTGCGGTCCATTTGAATGCCGACTATGAAATCTACAAGCGTATTTATATCAACGCAGACATCATGATCAATATGCTGGCGACGACCAATCCGGTCAGTCCGAATTATGTCAGCACGGTGACGGTGACGCCGCGGTTGGAGAAGAAGTGGTTTAGCATCTACTCTCCTGTGAGCTATAATGCGGAAGGACAGTTGAACTGGGGCGCAGGCTTTCGGTTCGGTCCCCTCTTTGTGGGCAGCGGTTCGGTGCTCTCGAGTCTCATGAAGGAGAAGATCCAGACGGCGGATGCGCATGTGGGACTTACGATCCCGATTTTCCAGCACGGCAAAACGAAAGAAGACAAGCATAAAAAAGACGATAGCTCTAAGTTGAAGCCTTTCAATGACGACCGCGACGGTGACGGTGTGGTTGACTCGAAAGACGAATGCCCGGACAGTGCGGGTCCGATCAAGCTGCTCGGCTGTCCTGACCGGGATGGCGACGGGGTACCGGATATCCATGACAAGTGCCCTGATGTGCCGGGTTCGGTGAACTTCCAGGGTTGCCCGGCGCCGGACAGCGATGGAGATAGTGTAAACGACGACGATGACAAGTGTCCGTTCGTGAAAGGTGTGAAATCGAATTTTGGTTGCCCGCCGATCAACCCGGTGCTGATCAAGCGCGTGAATCATGCGGCGGAGCGGATTTTCTTTGTGAGGGCGAAGGCAACGATAGAAGAAATATCGCTGCCCGAACTTGACAGGGTCGTGGCCATCTTGCAGTCCGATTCGACGTTGCGGTTGCGGGTCGAGGGGTATACGGATAGTGAGGGTACGGATGCGCGTGAGCTCAAGCTGTCGACGAAGCGCGCTTGGGAGGTGGAACACTATCTGATGAAGCAGGGGATTCCCCAGTCACGGATGGAGTTTATCGGATATGGGAAGGACAAGCCGATCGCGAGCAATGATACGGATGAGGGGAGGGCGACGAACCGGCGCGTGGAGATGGTTCTCATGAATTATCCGAAGGACAAGGCCAAGAAATAGAAGGCGCGGCGCGCGCGAAGAACATAGAATCGCTACTACACCTGAACCCAATAAAGCACAAGGGACCGCGCATCAACGATGCCGGTCCCTTTTTATATGCGGGTATGGAGGTGCAATCAGGTATTCGGCGGTGCGACGGTGGCGGGCGGTGCGACGGTCTCTTCGAGTTCTTCTAAGAAGGCGATCTGGGCGGGGTTGATGATCTCGCGGGCGGCGGCGAGGGTGAACCAGCCTCCTTTATCGACTTCCGGATATTGGCGGAGCTTGCCGGAGTGGCGGGGCCATTCGAGCTCGAACGTATTACTTATAATGGTTTCGGGGTCGAGGTCGCCGGAGAGGGCCCAGGCAAAAATACGTTTGCCGCCTTTTTGCCTGATGGGACTCAGTGCCTGAAAATGTCCTTTTAACGCGAACCCTGTCTCTTCACGGAATTCGCGGATGGCGGCATCCAGCGCCGGTTCGGCATTTTCGAATTCGCCCTTGGGTATGCTCCAGCAGCCGGCGTCCTTATTTTTCCAGAAGGGGCCACCGGGGTGGACGAGGAATACCTCGAGGGTGCCGGCGGTCCACCGGTAAAGGAGGATCCCGGCGGATTGGGCATTGGTCATGGCATGTCTTTGGGTCAAAGCATGTTTCCGGGTGATCCGGGCTATGCGGGTCAGGTCAGTTTATCCTTATTCAAATAACCGGCCAATTTTACCGTTATTTGTGGATTACTGACTGGCGACCGGACGCCAGTCAGATCCCCTTTGACCTATGACCAGAGCGTTGCTACTCACTATCCTATCGATTGGCTATAGTTTAACACTTATAGCGCAGCCCTTCGCAGCCTTTACTGCCGACCGGACAACGGGGTGCAGTCCGCTGGTCGTGCATTTTTCCAATGAAACTACGGGAGCAAGCGCCGCCGCCACTTACCACTGGGATCTGGGTAATGG
>JAMFSL010000238.1 GCA_026225275.1 Puia dinghuensis | reverse complement strand
TGATTGCGGGGTACATGACCGGATATGACCGACTGCAGCGAGGGCCCGCAGATGCCGCCCAGACAGTAAGGGATCAGAAAGACAAACATCATCCAGCTCTGCGTCGCGAAGGCGAAGAGTGTTAGTCCCAGCGTATACAGCAACAGGCCCAGGTAGATACTCTTTACATTCCCTATCTTCGGATTGATGACCCGTGTCAGCCCGGCCTGCACGCCGCCCACCAGTACCCCAACCATCGCCAGGGAAAGCCCCACCGTTTTAGCGCTCCAGCCGAACCGGTAAATAGTGAAGTAATTCCAATTGCCCTGCACCGCCTGCGCCGCAAGATAGATCAGGAAAAAGCTGATCGCCAGGCCTCCGATCTCCGGATGCCGCGTCAAAAACCGCAGCGAGCCTAATGGATTAGCCCGCCTCCAGTCGAAAGGCCGCCGGTTCTCTTTGCTCAGTGATTCCGGTAATAAAAAATAGCCGTATATACAGTTTAGCAGACAAAGTGCCGCCGCCGCATAAAAAGGGGCTCTGAGCCCCCAGGTGGCCAGCAATCCACCCAATGCCGGTCCCAGCACAAAACCCAATCCGAAGGCCGCGCCGATCATGCCGAAATTTTTGGCCCTTGTCGTCTCATCGGTACTGACATCGGCAATATAGGCGGTAGCCGTGGTAAAACTGGCGCCTGTAATACCGGCGATCACCCGCCCGATAAATAACCAACCATAGGCCGGAGCCAATGCCAGGATGAGATAATCGATTCCAAACCCCAATAAGGATGACAGCAGGACAGGCCGCCGGCCATACCGATCGCTAAGGTTGCCGATGACCGGTGAAAACAAAAATTGCGTGACGGCATAAGCGGACAACAAAATGGCGCCGTATGTACTGGCCTGATTAACAGATATACCTTTCAATTGGGCAATCAGATTGGGTAACACCGGAATGATCAATCCGAACCCCATGCAGTCGATCAGCAACGTCACGAATATAAAGCCTATCGCTGCCTTTTTGGTTGTAGCCATAAAATGAAGGTTTATTGTCCGCGACAAACATACACGAAAAAAAATTCAAAAAATATCCTCCCATAAATTTGCGCAACTGAATAGTTGCGTTTATATTTGCAATCGAATGGTTGCGGAATAAACAGCAGAGACCTCACCCGATCCGCGGGCGCCGCGATCAGTCGCCCATCAAAAACAACACCATGAGACGAGACGTATTCCAGGCTATTGCCGACCCTACCCGCAGAGCGATCCTCGGGCTTTTAGCCCTGCAGGCCATGACACCCAATGCCATTGCCGAACATTTCGACAGTAGCCGACAGGCCATATCCAAGCACATTCAAATTCTGGCCGAATGTAAACTGGTCAAACAGGAACAGACCGGCCGGGAGATTTATTACCATTTCAATCCACAGAAAATGAAAGAAGTAGATACCTGGATCGAGCAATTGCGTGCCGCCTGGGAAAGCCGCTTTACGCAATTGGATGACGTATTAAAAAATCTTAAAAATAAAAAATCATGACAAAGAAGGAACCCGTCTTTACAAAAGACATCCCCAACAAACGGCTCACCGTCGTGAGAGATTTTGACGCTCCGCTGCATTTGGTCTGGCAGGCATGGACCGAAAGCGTTATTTTGGACCAATGGTGGGCGCCCAAACCCTGGAAGACCGAAACCCAATCGATGGATTTCAGCGTCGGCGGTCTATGGCTGTACACCATGGCGGGTCCCAATAGAGAACGTCATTACAGTCGCGTCGAATACCTCGCGATCGAGCCAGAAGTCAACGTTTCGAGCGTCTGCGTCTTTTGCGATGAAGAAGGTCGGGCCATTCCCGGCGCGCCGGTGATGAACTGGCTACAGCAATTTCGTGCCGCCGATCATGGCACAACAGTAACGGTCTTCCTAAGTTTCCCCAGCGATGCAGACTTTGAAACGATTCTTAAGATGGGATTCCAGGAAGGCTTTACCATGGGCCTGAGCAATCTGGATGAGTATCTGAGCAAGCATCCCCGGCCGGGAGTCAAGCTGCCCGTCATTTAATACCAGGCCGGTGCAGATGCGAGCTGCATATGGAGGCGCCCGAACAAAGTCATTTTCTCTGATGCTGCCTTATAAGCATTGCTGGTGAGGTACACGAGCGTCGGCGGTTCATCGGCCGTTACGATACGCAGGAGCGTCGCCGTGGCTTTATCCGGATCAGCGGGTTGTCTGCCATCGATAGAAACATGCCAGGTTGGGACCTTCGCCGGCAAAGGCTTCTTGTCAGCCAACCGGATGTGAGAGCCCGTATGAGATGCGTTGTATGGCCCGGTGTGGAATCGGTCGGGCAGCACCGCTGTTACCCGGATGCCCAGTGGGGCGACATCATCGGCCAGCATCGTCGTCAGATCGATAGTGGCTTGCCGGGCCGCGGCGTAAAAAGCATGACCCTGGGGAGTTCCGATCGTCACCCCGGTGATCGGTGCGATATTGATGATATGACCGGAGCGCTGCGCCCTCAGTCGCGGCATCGCCTTTTGAATGACGGTGATCGTGTGATCGATAGGTGAGCCGAGACCATAGCCGGCGTTATTGACAATGACATCGATGCGACCAAAGGCCTCATAGGTGCGGCGCATGGCGTCCGCCACCGATTGCTCGTCGGCGAGGTCAGCTGCCAGGGGAAGAAAAGAAGGATGCGGAGGCACCGCATCGGCGAGACCAGGGACTAAGCCGGAGATAGCCGCCACGCGGTGACCCTCCCGAAGCAACCGGTTGATAAGAGCTAACCCCAATCCTTTGGAAACGCCCGTCACAAACCATACTCTTTTATCCATAGTTCAATTGATTCTGCGTATACAAAGTTAGCCCGGTGTTGGCCTCCGGCGGATGTGATAATCAATCTAATTAGTGCAAAATTCAAACAATGTGATGCCTATGACGGTCCGCTGCTCCGGAAAGCTCCGGGGGTGAGTTGAGTGTTCTTTTTAAAGAAATTGATGAAGTGCGAGCGTTCTTCGAAGCCGAGGCACCAGGCGACCTCCCCGATATTCCAATTGGTATGCAGGAGCAGCGTCTTAGCCTCCTGTGTCAGTCTTTCGGAGATGAGGCGGGAAGTAGTCTTGCCCGATGTATCGCGGAGGGCGCGGTTCAGATGGTTGACGTGGACAGACAAATGGGTCGCGTATTGTGAGGGCGCACGAAGGGCGACCTGCTGGACGGGGGATTCGATAGGGAACTGGCGTTCCAGGAGTTCGGTGAACAGGGAGGAAATGCGTACGGAGGCATTCGAATTCGCGTAGATAGAGGTCGCGGCGGGTTGCATTTTAAGGGCCTGGTGGATCAATTCGAAGACCAGGGTGCGGATAACATCGTATTTGTAGGCGTAGTCCGACTTGATCTCGTTAAGCATTCGTTGAAATATCTCCGACACGGAATGGAATTGCTCGTCGGAGAGCGGAAAAACGGGGGTACTGCCCACCTGGTACAGGGGATATTCGCGGATATGGCCGAACTGGCTGAAAAAAGCTTCCGTGAAGATGCAGAAATGGCCGCATTGGCCCTCGGATAAAAATTCCCATTTGTAGGGTACCAGAGGATGGGAGAAGACGAGAGCGTGATTGTCCAGATCTACGCTTTTGTCCGCATAGTCGATCCTGCTCCTGCCTGTCATGAGACTGATCTTATAGAAATCCACGCGCCGGTAGGGCATGGGACGATGCGGCTTGAGAAAGTCGTCAGTGCGGAATACATTGAAATGGCCCATCTCCTTTTTGAGGTTAGTGGGCATCCAGTCGAACTTTTCGCGGTAGAATTCTTCGATAGTGATCGGGCCTTCCATATAGCGAAGATACGAAAATCAAATATGCGCTCCACACACCTGCATCTACCCGCGCGCAGCTTGAAAAACAGATTGCATTTTGCTCAATGTTTCATGCGTGGGTAAACCGGGCGTTAACCTGGCAATCAGGAAATGCGCATCATCGCCGCTCCCCGAGAGGTAGTAGATCGCTGGCTCTACAGGTTTAT
>JAMFSL010000237.1 GCA_026225275.1 Puia dinghuensis | reverse complement strand
GCTATTCCCTTCCCTATCAACCAGGCGTACCCACCATCAGCGGCGTAGCGAAAGGAATGGATACCCTTGGTATTACCCGCCTCACAGGCTTCATCCAGGACAACGTCCTGTTTGGCGATTCCAGCGGATTTACCCTCCAGGGCGGACTACGCTATAATTACAATACGTTGAATCATGAATTCCTCCTCTCCCCCCGGCTGAGCGCTTCCTGGAAACCAGGGGGATCGGCAAAGGACATCGTCTACCGGGCTGCCGTGGGCATCTACGACCAACCGCCCTTTTTCCGTGAGATGGTGAGATCTGACGGCACACTCAATACAGCCCTGAAAGCCCAACGCAGTTGGCAGGTAGTCGGCGGATTCGATAAGAACTTCAATATGGGGGATCGCCCTTTCCGCTTTACCACGGAGGCCTATTATAAGTACATGACCCGCGTAGATCCCTACGACATCAATAATGTACACATCCAATACTTCGGCCTCAATGACGCTAAGGCATATGCGACAGGTGTCGAGTTCCGCCTCACCGGCGAACTGGTGAAGGATGCCGAGAGCTGGATCAGCATGGGCTTCATGCGCAGTATGGAAAAGATCGATACCTCATTCTATACTTATACACTCGATAGCCTGAACCAACCTGTCGATAGCACAAAGACCCGGGCCGGCTGGGTGAGAAGGCCTACAGACCGCCTGTTCAACCTTGGCATTTTCCTGCAGGACTACCTGCCTACCAATAAAAATATCAAGGCCTTTCTTAACCTGCTATACGGCAGCAACCTGCCCTTCAATATCCCCGGCGACCTCGCCCAGCGCGGCCAGGCAACGATCCCCCCCTATATCCGCATCGACGTCGGCTTCAGCGCCCTGCTGCTGGACAACGAAAAAGCCAACCGCCGCAGTCACAACCCCTTCCGCAATTTCGACAACATCTGGGCCACCTTCGAAGTCTTTAACCTCATCGATCGCGCCAATACCATCTCCTATATGCTGATCAAAGACTACTCTAATACTACCTATCTTATTCCCGAGCGCCTCACCCCACGCCTTATCAATCTCAAAGTGGTAGGCCGGTTTTAACCCACCTTCCATGCCCGACCACAGCGCTGTCGCTTAGAACTTCGCCCGAAGTTCGTCCCTCGTTCGGACTCGTTCGTACCCTTCGTTCCTCGGGTATTTCGGCCCTCCCCGCGAACGTCCTCTTGGTAAAAAACCATCATCCCAAAGCGTTTTACGCAACCCTTTTTAGTAGTACTACGCAACCCTTTCCCAAAAATTCTGCAATTTTCCCATTCCTGGAAAAAAAACCACCCATGCCAGGGCCTAACCTCCTAAATACCAGCAAGTTGATTTCTGGCAGCATATTGGCCTTATCAGTGTAAACCCGTGCAAAATGAAAACCATGAAAAACATTATCCGTTCGATCCTAAATGTGCTTGCCTCTCACACCTTCACCAATGAAAAAATGCCCGCGCTGATACCAGTCAGGGTCATTACAAAAGTTCACCCGGATCAACATCGATAGATCCCGACAGATCGACATCGATAAATCAACTTAGACACACAACCCCTATACCCGATAACCTCATAAACCATGGTCATCACAACAGCGATCTCGGTCTTTCCGAATCCTTTCGATCATTTTCTCGTCCTGGAGATTTTTTGCGAAGAAGAAACGGACTGTATCGTCCTGCTGGCCGATGTCAGCGTTGGAAAGATTCTCCGGATGATCGGCGCCGGACTTAAGGTAGGTATCAACCGGCTTACGCTGGATGACCTGCAACCCTTGACCCGGGGACAATATCATCTGGATGTCAAGACAATCAGCGGAGATTCACTCTACCAGACATTACTGATCAAGCAATAAAAATACGAGCAACCGTCGACCCCAGGGGCAACCGTCTCTACTTTCATTAGTAGAGACGGTCCCATTTTTCTACCTTTGCTCCATGACCAAATTATCCGTCAACATCAACAAATTTGCTACGCTTCGCAACAGCAGAGGCGGTAATAACCCGGATGTAGTCAAAGCCGCCATTGATGCACAACGCTTCGGCGCCGACGGGGTCACCGTCCATCCACGCCCCGACGAAAGACATATCCGGTATGCAGACGTCTATGCCATCAAAGACATCATCACCACTGAATTTAATATTGAAGGGAATTCCCAGGAACAGAAATTCGTTGATCTCGTACTGGATGTAAAACCCACCCAGGTGACCCTGGTGCCCGATGCCCTCGGTCAGATCACTTCCAATCACGGTTGGGATACCATCCGCCATAAAGATTACCTCACACAGATCATTGCCCTCTTTAAAAAAGCAGGCATCCGTACCAGCCTCTTCGTCGATCCGGTCATCGCCATGGTAGAAGGCGCAGCCGCCACCGGCACCGATCGCATCGAACTCTATACCGAATCGTACGCCCACGAATATGCCGCCAGCCCGGAAAAAGCCATCGTCCCCTACCAAAAAGCCGCTATCCGCGCCCATGAGCTGGGCCTCGGCCTCAACGCAGGCCACGATCTCGATCTCCAAAACCTACAGTATTTCTCCCGCAACATCCCCCATCTCGACGAAGTGTCCATCGGCCATGCCCTGATCTCCGATGCGCTCTATCTTGGTTATGAAAACGCTGTCCAACTCTACAGGCGTCAATTACAGTAATTTCAACGCCTAACCCCTTTTATTCAACGCTTTCATTCCGTCGCCCCAAACCCGGTCACTATATCCTTTTTATGCACCTTCGGTGTAAATTGTTCCTGCGCAAAAAACACACGGCTTACTTTTACGTCGCTAACAGTCTTCATTAACCTCAACAAGCATTGTTATGAAAAAAGCTCACCGCATCGGCCTGCTCGCCGCTGCACTGCATTTCTTCTGCCTTTCGTTTGCTAATGCCCAGCTCACCACCCTACCCGATGGCGGGAATAAAAAAGCCTCTGTTACAGAGCGCATAGGCATCACAGATATCACTCTCAACTACAATCGTCCCGGCGTCAAAGGACGTGAAGGAAAGGTCTGGGGTCAGCTCGTACCGGTCGGTTACGCCGAAATAGGTACCGGCGCCACCAAATCCGTGCCGTGGCGGGCCGGCGCTAATGAGAATACCACCATCGAATTTACCTCGGATGTCATGGTCGAAGGACAACCGCTGGCAGCTGGAAAATATGGCTTCTTCATCCTTTACGACCCTTCGGAATGCACCCTCATCTTCTCCCGTAACTCCACATCCTGGGGTAGCTTCACCTACGACCCGAAGGAAGATGTATTGCAGGTAAAAGTAAAGCCCGTACCAATGAACAATGAAGTGGAACGGCTGAAATATGAGTTCATGGACGAGAAAGAAAACTCCGCAACAATCGCCTTGGAATGGGAGAAGCTCAGCATCCCGTTCAAAGTGGAGGTCGATTATGTCAAGACCCAACTGGAATCCTTCCGCCGCGAGCTTCGCAGCGACAAAGGCTTCACCGCACAGTCCTATATTCAGGCGGCCCAATTCTGCGCCCAGCGCAATGTCGATCTTAACGAAGGTCTGACCTGGGCCAGCCAGGTAGCAGACAATCCGGCGACCGCGAATTTCCCTGGCCTCAGCGCCAAAGCCGATATCCTTGCCCTCCAGGGTAACACTACCAGGGCGGACAGTATAATGAAAATAGCCATGGCAATGGGTAATATGCAGGAAATTCATTTGTATGCCCGGCAATTACTGGTAGAAAAAAGACCCAAAGAAGCACTCGAAGCCTTTAAATACAACTACGACAAACATCCCAATGTAATGATGACCAACGTAGGGCTGGCACGGGGATATTCTGCCAATGGTGACTATAAGAAAGCGCTGGATTATCTGAAAAAAGCACAGCCGATGGCGGACAATCTCAACAAAGACAATATTGCAAGGATGATACCGGTGCTGGAACAGGGCAAAGATATCAACTAAGCACTTCGCCCGGCCGCACAGCTCGGAAGCCATGCACAGTCAGACGGATCCGCAAACCCAAAGCGGGTCCGTCTTATTTAATTACATCCCAGCAATTCACAGAGCTTGGCCTGCAGGTCAGGTCCCCGCAGGTTGCGGCCTACGATCTTGCCGTTAGGATCGACCAGCAGGTTCTGGGGAATAGCCTGAATATGATACTTGGCTGCGGCATCATTGTACCAGTATTTCAGATCACTGACCTGCGTCCACGCAAGACCGTCATCCTTAATAGCCTTGACCCACGGCTCTTTAGCCTTGTCGAGGCTGACGCCCAACACGGTGAAGTTCTTGTCCTTGAATTTCTTGTAAGTAGAGACGACGTTGGGATTCTCCATCCGGCAGGGACCGCACCAGCTGGCCCAGAAATCTACCAGCACATACTTACCCTTGAAAGAAGACAGGCTTATCGCATGCCCCGAAGTATCATTCTGCGTAAAATCGATCTCCTCTGTGCCGATAGCGCCTACCTTGGCGTCATCCAGCTGCTTCTGCAAATATTGGCCATAATATCCTTTTTGCACAACAGGAGACAACGAATGCAGCCTCTTTTCCTGCATCATGACGTCTTCCGTGAGCTGGTTGACCACAATCAGCAGGAAAGGAGAGACAAACGAAGAAGGCCGCTGACCAATAAAACCATCCAGTACGGTAAAGATAGTGTCAGTCAACCGCTTGTAGTTATGGAAAAGAGAATCCTTGCTGGCGCCACCGGCGCCATTGATCACTCCCATCATTACATTCAGTCGGGCAAAATAGGGATTGAACTGCGCTTGAAACGCCACAAAATCATCATTGCTGGGAGATCCGGTCGCCTTCAGGTCTTTCATATCATCGGTAGTCCCTGTCATGTCTATCTTGTCATTGCCCATGAACAAAGGCGCCTTCTTCTGAATGGCTAAAAAATTGACCTCATAAAGATTGGGTTCGGCTACATGACCGCTAAGTACAAACTGACCTCCCTTCACGGTCGACTGAGCGACCGTATCGGTCGGATTGGAGACATCAGTGACAAAAACACTCGAATTTTCCGGCACCCCCTGGATATGACCGGTGATCGTAAATTGACTGGTATTCTGCGCCAGGCCCATCATCGGAGATAACAGTATCACCGCAAGAAATAATTTCATATCCTTATTTTATTTTTTATGTCTTTCCTCTAAAATAGCCGTCACATCCTGCAAATTATAACCTTTTGCATTTAACAGGATCAGGTAGTGAAACAAAAGATCCGCCGCTTCATTGAGAAAAAGATCGTCATGGTTATCCTTGGATTCAATGACGAGTTCTACAGCCTCTTCCCCGACCTTCTGAGCTATTTTGTTGATGCCCTTACTGAAAAGCCGGGCTACATAAGAATCATCCGGGCTAGAGTCCCTTCTCCGCTCCTCAATGACCTCTTCCAGGCTGGCCAGGAAATCCTCCCGGTGGTTCTTTTCGTCCCAGCAGTTATCTGCGCCGGTATGACAAACCGGCCCTAGCGGCTGCGCCTTGACCAATAAAGTATCGCGGTCGCAATCCACCGCAATGCCCTTTACCAGCAGGAAATTACCGCTCTCCTCACCCTTGGTCCACAAGGCCTTGCGAGACCGGCTGAAAAAAGTGACCTTCCCTTCGGCCTGCGTCCTGTCCAGCGCGTCCCGGTTCATAAAGCCCAGCATCAGGACTTTACCCGTCGCATCATCCTGTACGATGGCCGGTGCCAGCCCGTCGGCATATTTCTCAAAATCGACTTCTAATAATGTTGACATAACAGACGGTTCATTTAATCGTTCGCTAAATGATCAGTTAAAATTTATAATCTTACTGCAACCCCTTGCGCTTGCAAATATCCCTTTAATTCCGGAATAGTTATTTCCTTAAAATGAAAGATGCTGGCAGCCAGTGCCGCATCAGCCCGGCCCACTCCCAAAATACCGGCAAAATGCTCCGGCAGGCCACCTCCACCGGAAGCGATCACGGGCACCGGTAACGTCTCTGCCAGCCGCCGGGTGATATCCAGCGCGAATCCCTTTTTCGTCCCATCATTGTTCATGGACGTCAGCAGGATCTCCCCCGCTCCCCTGTCGACCCCTTCCCGCGCCCAGTCAACACAGCGGATATCCGTCCGCACCCTACCCCCATTGAGATATACATACCATTCCCCATCCTCCTCCTGACGCGTATCGATAGCCAGCACGACACACTGACTTCCGAATTCCCGCGCCAATTCCCCGATCAGCTCCGGACGCCGGAAGGCAGACGTATTCACAGAGATCTTGTCCGCGCCATTCTGCAGTAAAAGGCTCACATCGTCGACACTGCTGATACCACCACCCACCGTAAAGGGAATATTGATATGGTGCGCAATGCGATTGACCAGTTCACGCAGCGTCTTGCGCTTCTCATTGGTCGCCGTAATGTCCAGGAACACCAATTCGTCGGCCCCCTGCTGCGCATACAGCGCACCCAGTTCTACAGGATCGCCGGCATCCCGGATATTCTCGAAATTGACCCCCTTCACCGTGCGGCCATCCTTAATGTCCAGACAGGGTATGATACGTTTAGTTAACATAGTTCCGCAATTTCATTCAACGTGATCCGCCCTTCATAGATCGCCTTCCCGATGATCACACCCTTACAGCCTATCTCCGCCAGCCGACGCACATCATCCATGCCGCTGACCCCGCCGCTCGCGATAAAATGCAGGTCAGGGAACTTATCGGTGATCTGACTATAAAGATCCAGCGCTGGCCCCTGTAACAACCCATCCTTGCTCACATCGGTACAAAAAATCTGCCGGACTCCTTTATCGATGTATTCCTGGATAAAATCATATATCCAGCGGTCCGTTGTCTCCAACCACCCGCCGACAGCAATCTTTTCATTTTTTACATCCGCCCCCAGCAAGAACTTCTCAGCACCATATTGTTCCAGCCAACTGACAAACAATGCCCCGTCTTTCACCGCAATACTCCCCACTGTCGCCAACGCCGCCCCGGAATTGAATACAATGTCCACATCCGCCGCCGTCTTGATGCCGCCGCCGAAGTCGATCACCATAGACGTCTTGCCCGCCAGCGCTTCCAGCACTTTCCAGTTCTTCACCTTACCGGCTTTCGCCCCATCCAGGTCTACCAGGTGCAGCCGCCGCAGTCCCGCATCCTCAAAGGCCATCGCTACCTCCAACGGATGCTCATTATAGATCTTCTTCTGCGAATAATCACCCTGGGTGAGCCGCACGCATTTTCCGTCGATGATGTCTATAGCCGGAATAATCTCCATCAGTTAAACTGTTTTTCCATTTTTATGTACGTATATCCTTTTTCTTCCCAGGTATTTCCAACCGGCTTCATATCGAACCGCTCATACAGGCCCTGGGCTGTAACTCTTGCATTACACCATATGCTGGTGGCGGATCTCGACTCAGCCAGCCCCATGACATGCTCCAATAACAAACTGCCATAGCCCCTACCCTGATACATAGGCAGTGTAGCAAATTTCCTGAATCGGCAAACGCTTCCTTCCGCAAAAAAGGAAATGATCGATATCGGTTTGTTCTCTATATAAACGCCCAGATGAGTGCCTGCCTGGTCATTTTCCAATTTGGCTCCATCGATACTTCGTTCCGGGAACAATACCTCCCTTCTTAGTCGCCATACAGTTTCCAGATCGACTTCTTTTATCTGTATATGTCTCGTCATAAGGCAATAAAATTTTTCAAGATTGTCTCCCCGGTCTGTGCAGACTTCTCCGGATGGAACTGCACGCCATAAAAATTATCCTTTTGCAATGCCGAGCTATAAGGCTGCACGTAATCAGTCGTCGCCATCGTATGCCTACCCAGCGCTGCATAATAACCATGCACAAAATAACAATAGCTGTTCTCCATCACCCCGGTAAACAACGGCGTCTTCAAATCATAAATAGTATTCCACCCGATCTGAGGAACCTTAAAAGCCGATTCTCCCGAACCACCCGCCACGGAGCCGCGCTCGCTATCTGTAGCCGGTTTGAACTTCTTCACTTTCTCCTCAAAAATCCCCAGACATTCCGTATCGTTCTCTTCACTGTAGCTGCACATCAGCTGCATACCCAGACAAATCCCCAGCACCGGCTGCCGCAAGCCGCGGATCAGCGTATCCAATCCACGCTCCCGCAAATAATCCATCGCCGTGCTAGCCTCGCCAACCCCTGGAAAAATAACTTTATCGGCCGACCGGATCTCCGCCGCATCATCGGTCACAACAGCCTCGACGCCAATCCGCTCCAGAGCGTATAGCACCGATTGTATATTGCCCGCATTGTATTTAATAATGACCAGCTTCATGTCAGAATAGTTGAAAGAAATTTTTGAGTGGCCGCTGCAACATCATGCGCCGAACCGCCAACCGCCTCCGCACTTTCCAATGCCCGGATATACGCCGTCCCGATGATCGCCCCATTGGTATGAAGGCATGCCGCTTCAAAAGTCGCCTTGTCCCGAATACCGAATCCTACCAGTACCGGATTCTTCAGGCCCATCCCCTTCAGTCTGCTGAAATACGCTTGTTGCTCATTCAGGTCTTTATTCTTTCCCGTCGTCGAAGAAGACGATACGGCATACAGAAAGCCCGAACCCAATGCGTCTGCCTTACGGATCCGTTCCGGCGAAGTCTCCGGCGTAACCAGGAAAACAAAATCCAGCCCATGTTTCCGGATGATGGGGCCATACTCCGTTTCAAATTCATGGATCGGCAGGTCCGGAAGGATCAACCCGTCCACCCCCGCAGCCGAAGCCTCCGCACAAAACCGGTCAAAGCCATACTGCAATGCCGGGTTCATATACCCCATCAGCAAAACCGGGATCCGGATGGTTGACCTGAAACCCTTCAGTTGATCGAAAAGGGTGGCAATGGTCATCCCATTGGCCAATGCCTTACCATTGCTGACCTGGATAACAGGCCCGTCCGCCAAAGGGTCGCTGTAAGGCATACCCAGCTCGATCATTTCGGCGCCATTGTCCTGCAGGGCTTTCATGACTTCTAACGTGCTGTCCAGCCGCGGATAGCCCGCCGTACAATATATACTCAGTACCTTGTTCTTTCTTTTCGCAAATAACTTCTGAATCCTATTCATGATCACGCCCCTCCTCCATCGCCAGCATGTACGTTGCCATATCCTTGTCCCCACGCCCGCTAAGACAAAGGACGACAGTGTCTTTTTCATTCAGCTGCAGCTGGCCGAGCGCAGCAATCGCATGGGCCGACTCCAACGCAGGGATGATACCCTCCAGCCGGGTCAGCTCAAAAGCCGCCACTAACGCCTCCGTATCTGTGGCACTCAGAAAGGTCGCCCGGCCGCTGGCATATAAGTGAGCATGCAGGGGACCGATACCGGGATAGTCAAGACCCGCGGAAATGCTATGCGGTTCCACCACCTGCCCATCTTCCGTCTGCATGACGTAGCTGCGACTGCCATGCAACACACCGGGTTTGCCCAGTTGCGTAGTGGCAGCACTCTTGCCGCTGTGAACACCCTCTCCGGCTGCCTCCACTGCAATCAGTTGCACACTGCCCTCGTCGAGGAAGTGATAGAATGCCCCAGCCGCATTACTGCCCCCGCCTACACACGCAATGACATGCGTAGGCAGCTCATTACCGGTCTTCTCTTTTAACTGCGCCCTCGTCTCTTCGCTGATGACACTCTGAAAACGGGCCACCATATCCGGATAAGGATGCGGCCCCACCACGCTGCCGATGATATAATGCGTGTCGGAAGGATTATTGATCCAGTCGCGTATCGCCTCATTAGTAGCATCCTTCAGTGTTTTGCTACCGCTGACCGCCGGTATGACCTTCGCCCCCAGCATTTTCATCCGCGCCACATTCGGAGCCTGCCGTTCGATATCTTTCTCCCCCATATAAACGATGCACTCGATCCCCTTCAGCGCACAGACGGTAGCCGTCGCCACCCCATGCTGGCCAGCCCCCGTTTCCGCAATGATGCGCCGCTTGCCCAGCCGCTGAGCCAGCAGGATCTGCCCGATGGTATTGTTGATCTTGTGCGCCCCCGTATGGTTCAGATCTTCCCGCTTCAGATAGATCTGTGTATTATATTTGGCGCTGAGCCGGGCCGCCAGATATAACGGAGAAGGCCGTCCGACATAATCCTTCAGCAACGTATGATACTCTTTTTGAAACGCTGCCTCATGCATGATCTCCAGGTAACGCGTCCGCAATTCCTCCACATTGGGATATAGCATCTCGGGGATAAAAGCTCCCCCGAATTTTCCATAATACCCCTGCGCGTCGGGCGACCGGTAACTGGCGTCGGTCATTTTGTAGCCGTCGTCTTTCATCGCTTTGATATGATATTCTATTGACATGATCAATGTTGAAAACTTCGTCGGAGCTGCTTCGCCACGCTCCTCCTCGTTCGTACCTTTCGCTTCGCTCAGGTACCTTTTGGCGCCTTTACCCCATCCAGCAGCGCCCTTATCTTCTTCAGATCCTTCACTCCCGGACTTTGCTCGAATTTCGAGTTGACGTCGATCGCAAACATTTTTGCCGCCGCCGGCTCCCGGGCAAAAACCTTCAGTTTCTCCACATCCCCCGGCTCGATACCCCCACTGAGAAAATATAATTTATCAATACGAGCAGGCTTCAGCATGTCCCAGTTGAATTTTTTTCCGGTGCCTCCATATCCGACCCCTTCCGTGTCGAACATCAACATATCGCAATAATCCTGGTAAGGCCGGACGATCCAATCGATCGGATCGTTTTCCGTGAGCCGGAAAACCTTGATCACGGTAATATAATTAGCCAGCTGCTCGCAAAACCTGGGCGTCTCATCCCCATGCAATTGCACCATGTCCAGCCCGAAGGCATCTACCTGCCGCATGACATCGTCATACGTCGCATTGACAAAGACTCCCACCTTACCGAGTCTGAACCGGGCCTTTTTTACCTGGTCGCCCGTCAAATGCCTCAGCACATAACGAGGTGATTTGGGATAAAAAATAAAGCCCGCGAAATCCACCCCCATGGCATCGAGTTGTTTGACCTGATCGATCTCGGTCATCCCACATACTTTTACTCTCATAAATTGTTGGCCGTCGGCGGACGGCAGCAGCACCATTCCGCCCTTTTTAAGGATTAAACTAATTTCGGTCTCAACAATCGCAGACATCTATTTTTCCATAGAATGGTTTCCCTGTAATTCCCCAACAAATTGCAGAAATGCCGCTGCCGGATCCTTCGCCTTCATAAAATTCTCGCCGATGAGGAATCCGCTGAACCCTGCATCCTTCATCTGCAGGATAGTCTGTACCTGGTTGATCCCACTCTCCGCAACCAACACCTTGCCGGCAGGGATCCGGCGGCTCAACCGGATGCTGCGATCGATGTCTACCGTGAAGGTTTTCAGATCACGATTGTTGACGCCCACCACCTCGGTCTCTTCACAAATATGCCCCAACTCCTCTTCATTATGGATTTCCAACAATACTTCCAACCCAAGCCCACGGGCAAATACCGCCAGCCGCCGCACCTCAGCCGGCGTCAGACATGCCGCGATCAACAGGATCACGTCCGCACCGATCGCCCGGGCCTCCAGGATTTGGTATTCATCGATAATAAACTCCTTTCGCAAAATGGG
>JAMFSL010000236.1 GCA_026225275.1 Puia dinghuensis | reverse complement strand
GGGTATCCTCCATTCATGCCGAATATGGAATGACGGAATTGCTTTCGCAGGCCTATTCTTACGCAGACGGACTATTCGCCTGCCCTCCCTGGATGAGGGCATTGGTGAGGAGAGAAGACGATCCGTTGGATGTGATGATACAGGGCGAAGGACTTCTCAATATCATCGATCTGGCGAATATCTGGTCCTGCAGTTTTCTGGCGACGGAAGATATCGGTCGTATAAGGGCCGACGCGCGATTCGAAGTTTCCGGCCGGGCAGACAACAGCGATGTCCGGGGATGCAGTCTGCTGGTGGCATAAGCCAATCTTTACAAACGATGCAACACCCATTCCAGCGCCTTCCAGAGCGTGCTGCAGCTGGTGATCATGACCAGCGATCCCACGGCGATGAACATGGTTTTGATCGGCAGCTTACCCACCAGGCGCGCAGCGATGGGGGCGGCAATCATCCCGCCCACTATCATCCCCGCGATATCCATCAGCGGAAGGCTTCGCAGTAAAATAAAGAAGGTGATGGAACTGGCGAGCACGACAAAGAACTCTGCCAGACAAACGCTGCCGATCACATACCGTGGATTCTTTCGTTTGGAGATCAGGGTGCTGGTGACCAGGGTGCCCCAACCACCGCCGGCGAAGGCGTCCATAAAGCCACCGACGGATGCCAGCCAGCCTGCGCCTTTCACCTTGTCCTTCGGGTTTCGTTTGGCGAATGCCTTCTGGAAAATATAGTATCCCAGGTAGATCGTATAGATTGATAAAGGCACTCTCACATAATTAGCATACTCCTTACCGAAATAGGCGAGGGTAGCGCCCAGGATGGCGCCAATAATGCCCGGAACTACAATCGCCCGAAACAGTTTTTTATTGATATTGCCAAACCGGTGGTGACTGTAGCCAGATACGCCGCTGGAAAAGACTCGGGCCGAATGCACGCGGCTGCTGACGATCGCCGGACTGACGCCATAGGCCAGCAGAAAAGTGGTAGAGATCGTACCATAGCCCAGGCCCATCGAACCGTCCACCATCTGAGCGAGAAAGCCGGCCAGCGTCATGATCAGGAATCCCGACCAGTCGAACTGGCGTGGAAGGTTCCGGAAAAGATCCGCGATACCCGGAAGGGGTATCAGGGAAAGGATCGCATGGCCCAGGATCATGAAGAAGAAGGCGAACAGGCACCACTTGACTATGCGCTGCCATTTACTACGCCTGCCGGGCAGGAGTTCCGGCGTGTCCCGTTTGGCCACCACAATACTGGTCAGTTCCGGATTACTGTTACCTGTCGATGGAGTCGACGATGCCTGCTCGCTGCTGTCGATGATCGGCAAGCCCGCCGGTGCCGGGACGGCAGCCAGCACACTGGTCAACTCATTCAGCCGGCGGACCTTTTCGGTGAAATCCCCATTGAGGCCCTTGCGGATAGTCTGCATATCGTCCAGCACGGTATTCATTTCTTCGGGTATCATACTGCCGATCTCCTCTTTTAGCCGTTTGGCAATTGTCGGCGATTTTCCATTGGTAGAAATGGCAATCTTCAGATGTCCTTTCCGGACGATCGAGCCCAGGTAAAAGTCACACAGTTCCGGAGTATCGGCCACATTGACCAGCACGCCTTTTTCCCGGGCATCCCGTGCCACGGTCGTGCTGACGGATCTGTCATTGACAGCCACGATGACAAGATCGGCATATTCCAGGTCATTAGGATGGTAAGGGCGCTCCAGTAGTCTAATTCCGGTGTGAATAGCCGCCAGCTCGCGGACCGGCTGCCCGATCTCCGGTGCGACAACGGTGACCCGCGTCGCCGGGGAATTCTGCTTAACGGTCTGTAATTTCTCCAGGCCTATTTTCCCGCCGCCGACGATCAGCAGGCGGAGCCCTTCCAGCTTGACGAACACCGGGAAGAGATTATTGCCGCTTCCGGCTTCTGGTATGATACTGTCTTTGTCCATTAATACGTCCATAAAAATAGGCCTTTTTTAGCGATTTCCTACTAAATGAGTGGACAATTAACGATCGTTGCCGGCGATGCTAAAGGCCGGTTAGAATGCCAGCTGCAACTGCGCCTCGAACATGTTATTGTTGACCGTTGCCCCTTCCTGGTTCCTCAGGGAATAGTACAGCGACAATTTGGTCCATACATTGAAAAAATAGTCGAGCCCGAAGTCGTAATAGGTACTGTTGACATTGCTTTTCGCCATGTTGGAATCATACCAGTCATACCGGAAGAGAGCCTGGAGATGCTTGGGTATCACAAAGTAGGCGGCCTGGCCATACCAGCCCTGGTGGTTGATGGGGTTTGAATCACCTTCCCATCCGCGGATGTATTCTCCTTTGATGTCCAGCCCATCCAGATTCAGGGCCAGTTCGGCGCCCCAGCGAATACGCCGCTGACTTTTGGTCAGCGAGGAAGTAAATACGTCGACGCCATGGTAATAAGAACCGCCGAGGCTCAGCACCTTTAACGGGTGGAAGACCAGCCGGCCATCGATGTCCTTGTACGAGTTGTTGTCCAGCGAATTGATCCCGGCGCCATTCAATACCTGCAACGTGTAATCCAGCAGGTGATAGTCTTTGATCCTGATGATACTGCCACCTGCCTGGATGCCGATGTCACGGCCGTTCTGATTGCCGAGAGAATCCACCAGCCCGTTGGCGGCATCTCCTTTGCGGGCAACCAGCGCATTGACGACCTGGGATCGTTCGACAAAATACAGGTTGCGGTCCTGGGTCATATTTTCCTGCGAGAAGGCCACGATCATCTGGCCTGCTTTGAAATTGAGGAAAGTGAACGGCTTATAGGTGATATAAGCCTCGACTAAAAAGGGAGAGATCAGCTGCCCTCCGGTAGGGGCCGTGCCGTTGGCGCCGCTCTGACCAACAAAGTCGACCAGCATCCGATAGTCGAACTGGGAGGCGAAATGTCCCTGAAAGTCAAGCCTGGCTCTTTTGATACTGAATCCATCGTAATATTTTCCCGCCAGCTGATGCTCGTAATTCGTGTAGACGGTCTGAGCATAACCGCTGAGGCTCACCGAGCGGCCCAGCCGTAACGGGAATGAATCCGCAGTGGCTTCGGTTTGGCGTTGTTTCGTCGCATACTCCCGTCGGATGGAATCAGCTTCTCTTTCACTGATCGTACCCTTTTTGGTCAGCAGATTCAGGATGTCATCCGTCGATTGCGCGCGGGCAATGACCGATAGGAACAGAGCGGCGGTAAGAAGGCTAATGGCAATGGTGGAAAATCTCATAATCAGTACTTTTTTGGGGTTGATTGTTTAAAATAATAGTCTATTAAAATTGTAGAGTATATGTGTCGAAAAAAAGGCCGCCAAATGGTGGCCGTATAGCCAGTCGTGGTGGCGGCCGGCCGTTATCGGTCAGGACTTATACCAGCGCTGGCGTAAGGCAAAGTCCCCGAATTTTTCCCCGGTGATCCTTTCCTTCCTGTACAGCCAGAATAACAGGTCCAGTTCCTTAAGGATTGCCGTTTCATCCAGGTTCTCCTTATAGATCCTGTTCAGTCTTGTTCCCTCGTGATCACCGCCAAGATGAAGGTTGTAACGGCCTGCTGCCGTTCCAACAAAGCCTATTTCGGCCACATAAGGTCGCCCGCAACCGTTAGGACACCCCGTCATCCTGATGATGATGTTTTCCTCGCTCAGGCCGTGTCCGGCCAGCAGTGGCTCGATCTTCCCGATCAGGTCCGGCAGATAGCGCTGGGCTTCCGCCAATGCCAGCGGGCAGGTAGGCAGGGCTACGCACGCGATGGAATTTTTGCGGATGCCGGAGGCAGCCTCGGTATGATCGATGACGTTGTACTTTTTCAGGATCTTATCGACGGCGGGCTTATCTTTTTTCCGGATGTCTGCGAGGATCAGGTTCTGGTTGCCGGTGAAACGGAAATTGGCTTTTCCGGTCTGTGCGATCTCATAGAAGGCCGATTTGAGCGCTACCCGTTCATCATCCAATACCCGGCCGCTCTCGATAAAAGGTGTATAGTACCAATGTCCCTGGTGATTTTCCTGCCAGCCATAATAATCCTTCCTGTCGGTAAAGGTATATGGGCGGGCTCCTTCGAGCTCGAACCCCGTCCGTTTGGCGAGTTCCTGCTTATACCACTCCACTCCGTATTTATCGATGGTATATTTCAGCCGGGCAAGTTTCCGGTCGCTCCGGTTGCCATAATCCCGCTGGATGGTGACGATCTCATAGATAGCGCTGAACAGCTTGTCGTCGCGGGTCGTGTCGGCAGCCGCTCCAACGTCCACGAAACCGATAACGGTAGCGAGGCGCGGATAGGTCTCCGCATTGCCGTGTGTGGCGCCAAGGCCGCCGCCGATGGCTATATTGAATCCTTTGAGTTCATTGTCCTGCGGATCGATGATAGCGATCAGCCCGATGTCGTTGGTGAAAACATCGATATCGTTGTTGGGCGGAATGGCGATACCGACCTTGAATTTACGCGGCAGGTAACGGTCCTGGTAAAGAGGATCTTCTTCCTCTTTTTTGTTGGTTATTTTTTCTTCATCCAGCCATATCTCATAATACGCTCTGGATTTGGGCAGCAGCAGTTCGCTGATGCGCGCAGCATAGGCATGCACCTTTTCGTGAATGTCGGATTGCAGGGGATGCGCGGCGCAGGTCACATTCCGGTTGACATCGCCACAGGCAGCAATGGAATCCAGGTGCATTTCGCTGAAAGACTTCAGCGTAGGTTTGATGTCGGATTTCAGCAAGCCATGGAGCTGGATCGTTTGCCGGGTGGTGATCTTGATCACGCCGGTAGAATGTTCGCCGGCGATATGATGGGTGGCTATCCATTGTTCGGGCGTGAGAAAGCCGCCGGGTATCCGCAGCCGGATCATGAAGGAGTAGAGCCGTTCCAGTTTCTTTTCCGCGCGCTCTTCCCGCCGGTCCCGGTCATCCTGCTGGTACATGCCATGAAATTTTACCAGGGACTGGTCATCCTCGCTGACGGCGCCGGTGAGTTCGTCCTTCAGGCCTTCTGCCAGGGTGCCGCGAAGGGCATCGCTCTTTAATTTGATCTTTTCGACAGCGGATAAATTATTTCCGTCGCTCATGTCAGGTATGGTTGGTAGTTAGTAAACATCTTTTGCGTATCGTCCCGCCTCTTTTAGTTCGTCGAGATAATCAACGGCCTGTGCAGCGGTACGCCGGCCTTCTTTCCGGATGATCTCCAGCAGGGTGTTCTCCACATCCGCGCTCATTGGATCTTTGGCGCCGCACAGGTAAACATGGGCGCCGGACTCCAGCCATTGGAACAGACCGGCTGACTGTTGCAGCATCCGGTGCTGCACATATACTTTTTGGGCCTGGTCGCGGGAGAACGCCGTGTTGACCTTTGTCAGTACGCCTGTTTGGGCCCATGCCTGGATCTCGGTCTGGTAGAGGAAGTCGGTGGTAAAGTGCTGATCTCCGAAGAATAACCAGTTTTTACCGGGCGCCCCGATGCTGTCCCTTTCGGCCAGGAACGAGCGGAAGGGAGCGATCCCTGTACCGGGACCGATCATGATGACATCCTTTTCGGGAGCCGGCAGCCTGAATTGGGAATTGTGGTGTACGTAAAATTCCAGGGTCTGACCGGGGACAAGCTGTGAAAGATTGTCAGAGCACAATCCGTGTTTTGTTTCACCATTAACAGCAAACGTATCTTTAGCGACCGTAAGATGGATCTCGCCGGAATGCGCCTCGGGAGAAGATGAGATAGAATAAAGCCGTGGCGCGATGGGCTCAAGTACCGAGATGACTTCCAGGAATTGATTGCCGTTTTTGACCGGGTAGATCTTCAGCAGATCCAGCAAGCCGATCTTTGTTTGCGGGATCTCCTGGCGGACGATGGCCCCGTATTTTTTTACCACCCGCTCGTGCAGGAAGACGATATTCAGTTTTTTGTGCAGGAGGTCAGATACAGGCCAATCCTCCGTGCGATGTGGATGCAACCGGGCCGGATCAACGCCTGAGAGCGTAAGGATACTTTCCACCATAGGGACGGGATTAGAGGGGACGATTCCGATAGAATCGCCCGGCTGATAGTCCACTCCCTCGGCGGCAATTTCCACATGATGCGTCTGTTTGCCCGATCCGCGATCATTGAGGTTGATGTTGGTCAGTACCGTACCGGTATAGATTTTTTTCCCGCTGTGGCGGGGAGTGGCAACTGTCTTTGCGGGATCGGCGGCTGCTGCACCGCCTGACGCGGATTGGATGGACGCGCCGGCATTAGCGGTTGCGCTGCCATTAGCAGACTGACCGGCTGACCCTTGTCCGCCGCCTGTGGCCAGCAATTGCTGCAAGACCGTATCGAACCAGTGCCCTGCCTCGGCCTCATAGTCCGTGTCGCATTTCTGTAAGGAGGCGATGCGCTGGCCACCTATCTTCTGCAATTGCAGGTCGATGTCTTCTCCGGCCTTGCAGAACAGGGGATAGGCAGTATCACCCAGTGCCAGTACACTATATTTCATCCGGTCGAGCCGGAGACTGCCTTCGTAAAGATGATCGTAGAATTTCTTGGCTGCGGCGGGTGGTTCACCGTCTCCTTGTGTGCTGATCACGGTAAAGAAGTATTCTTCTTTGGGGAGATCGTTGAGCCGGTATTGCTCGAGGCCTACCAATTTAGCATTGATGCCTTTCTTCTTCGCTTTGGCGGCGAATTCAGCCGCCAGTTTTTTCGAATTACCGGTCTCCGTGCCATAGGCGATCGTGATCTTGTGGACGCCGGTGGCCGGGTTATCAGCCGGCAGTGCGGCCACGGCCGGAGCTGAGAGACCGTTCGAGGGAACGGTCGATCTTAGAAGCGGAAGCTCTGTGCCAGGGTTGGCCGGAGTAGCAGGGACAGGTGCTGAAGTTTCATGTGCCCGCTGTGCCACCACACCGGCCAGGTAACCGCTGAGCCAGATCAGTTCCTCACGGGAAGCGCCGGCAATCAATTCCTGCATTAATGTCAATTTGGGCGAAGTCAGCATGCTACTTTCTTTTTGGGTGTTGGAATAGCCGGCGGTTGTACCGGGGGAAAGTAAAGTTCGCTATTGCCGGCGGAGGGCAACCATTGGAAGACCGATTGCAATGCCACCACTTTTCCGATGATGATCAGACTCGGAGAGGCATATACGCTACCTCCTGCGGCAGCCGGATAAAGGTGCACGGGAAAAGCGGACACCCGTTGTTGCGGGGTGGTGGCCTGTTCGATCACGGCGACCCAGCTGTCATCTCCGATGCCATGGCTCAGGAGTTGTGCAATCAGTTGATCCAGGGGCTCGGAAGACATATAGAATACAAGGGTATCTTCGGTCCTCGCCAACTCTGTCCAGTATGCATCGTCCAGCAGATCCTGCCGGTAGGAAGTCAACAACCGGACGGCAGTGGCATATCCTCTTGCTGTCAGTGGAATACCGGCATAAGCGGCGGCGCCCAGCGCGGCGGTGACGCCAGGCACCAGCTCATAGGGAATGGAATGCTCCACCAGGGTCTGCAATTCATCCAGCACATTGGAGAAGATGGAAATATCTCCGCCTTTGAGGCGAACGACCAGTTTGCCCTGCGACGCATGCCGGACCAGCAAATCATTGATCGCGGATTGGGCGGTGCTACCACCACTGCGACTTTGTTTGCCGACAGGAATGATCTCGGCGGATTTCCGGGTATACTCAGTCAGGATGCCGGGACTGACCAGCCGGTCCGCGATGACTACGTCTGCACGTTGTAGCCACCGAAGTGCTTTGATGGTCAGCAGTTCGGGATCCCCGGGCCCTGCGCCGATGAGAATGACTTTTCCGGTATGGTTAGAAGGATGGTTCATTTTATTATTGTAACAGGCATGCGCCTACGGTGACATTGCTGGTTTCATCGATCAGGATCGCGCCACCACCGGCGGGCAGGTCGGTATAGGCATCGAAGGGCAGGGGAGAGGCTGTCTTCAGCCTGATCCTGACAATATCATTCAGCCCGGCCTGGGCGGGCGCCGGCTGTTTTTCCAGGGTGTTGACATCCAGCCGGTATTCGATCTCCCTGACGGCGCTGCGGACGACCCGGCTGCCCAGTTGCAGCAGGTATTTATTCCCCGGCTGTAAGGGTTTCGAATCCATCCAGCAGACGAGGGCTTCCAGGTCTTGTGCAACCTGTGGCGGCCGCTCGCCATTGACCAGCAGATCCCCCCTGCTGATATCGATGTCGTCTTCGAGTTGCAGGATGACGCTTTGAGGGGCGAATGCCTCAGCCACTTCTTTACCGCCCGCTTCGATGCTGGTGATGCGGCTGGTGAGGCCGGCCGGCAGCGTCGTTACTATGTCGCCTTTGCGCCAGGTTCCGCTGGCGATCTTGCCGGCATAGCCGCGGTAATCATGCAAGGCTTCGGTTTGCGGCCGGATAACATATTGAACCGGCAGCCGGCCGCGGATCAGATCGACATCCTTTTCGACTTCCACCTTTTCGAGCAATTCCAGTAAGGCCGGGCCTTCATACCAGGGGATGGCCACCGAGCGGCTGACAATATTATCTCCTTTCAGGGCGCTGATCGGCAGGAACACGACATCCTTCAGTTGTAAGGTTCTGGCCACTTCAGCGTAATCGATGACAATGTTATTATAAACGTCCTGGGAATAATCGACCAGGTCCATCTTGTTGATGGCGACGATCACATGGGGGATATTCAGCAGGCCGGCAATAATAGAATGGCGGCGCGTTTGTTCCACCACTCCCTGGCGCGCGTCCACCAGGATAATGATCAGGTTGGCATTGGATGCGCCTGTCACCATATTGCGGGTATACTGGATATGTCCGGGCGCATCGGCAATGATAAATTTGCGTTTTGGGGTAGAGAAATATTTATACGCTACGTCGATGGTGATCCCCTGCTCGCGTTCGGCACGCAGCCCATCCGTCAGCAACGCGAGGTCGATCTCGCCGTCTTCCTTGTTCCTGCTTTGGCGTTCCAGCGCTTCCAACTGGTCGACCAGGATGTTCTTGCTGTCATATAAGAGTCGGCCGATGAGAGTGCTTTTCCCATCGTCCACGCTGCCTGCCGTTATAAATCGAAGTAAGTCCATAGTGTTTTTTTTAGAAGTAACCGTTTTTTTTGCGATCCTCCATGGCGGCTTCGGATACCTTATCGTCGATCCTTGTCTCGCCACGTTCACTGGTACGGGTAGCTGTAATTTCAAGAATGATATCATCTATGCCGGAGGCAGACGACTCCACCGCCGCCGTACAGGTCATATCTCCTACGGTGCGGTACCTTACCTGGCGACGTTCCACTCTGTCTCCGTCATCCAGACGGATAAACGGCGAAACGGCTATCCACTGGCCTTCATAGCTCAGCACTTCCCGTTCGTGTGCAAAGTAAATAGAAGGCAGGTCGATCTTTTCCCGACGGATATAATTCCAGACATCCAGTTCTGTCCAGTTGCTGATAGGGAAGACGCGCACATTCTCTCCTTTATGGATGCGGCCGTTATAGGTATTCCAGAGTTCCGGCCGCTGTCTTTTAGGGTCCCAGCCGCCGAATTCATCCCGGACAGAGAAGATCCGTTCTTTCGCGCGCGCTTTTTCCTCATCCCGCCGGGCTCCGCCAATGCAGGCGTCAAAGCCGAATTCCTCGATGGTATCCAGCAGCGTATAGGTCTGCAGTGCGTTGCGGCTGGCGAATTTGCCACCGGGCTCGGTCAGCTGCCGTTGACGGATGGTGTCCTGCACTTCGCGGACAATCAGCCGCTCCCCGATGCGGGCAGCGAGTTCATCCCTAAAGGTCAGCGCCTCGGGGAAATTGTGCCCGGTGTCGATGTGGACAAGTGGAAAGGGAAATTTTCCCGGCCGGAAGGCTTTCAGGGCAAGGTGTACCAGGGTGATAGAATCCTTGCCGCCACTGAACAGCAGGGCAGGCCGCTCAAACTGACCGGCTACTTCCCGCAGGATATGGATGGCCTCGGATTCCAGCTGGTCCAGGTAATTTAACTGATAGGTATGCTGACTGCTCATGGTTCTTGCTTTTAAGCCGACTGCGGCTGTTGTGATGACGACTGTTGTCCTGACGGCTGTTGTCCTGACGGCTGTTGTCCTGAGACATGCAGCCCGCATTCTTTTTTACTATTATCCTCCCACCACCATCTTCCGGCACGAAAATCTTCACCGGCCCGGATCGCGCGGGTGCAGGGTGCGCATCCGATGCTGACAAATCCCTTATCGTGCAACGGGTTGTAGGGTACTTCGTGCGTATCGATATATTCCCTGACGGCCGTTGTTGTCCAGTGCAGCAACGGATTATATTTGATGACCTTGTTATTGTCGTCCCATTCTACCACCTGGTGATCCTGGCGATCCGGGGAGTGTTCCGCCCGGAGGCCTGTTATCCATACCGCCTGGCCTGCCAATGCCCGTTTCAGTGGTTCTACCTTACGGATATGGCAGCAGGTCTTGCGGTTATCGACGGACTCATAAAAGGCGTTGGGCCCTTTTTCGTCGAGATATGACTCCAACAGGTTCCTGTCCGGGTAATAGGCTTTGATCCTGGCGCCATATTTTTCGTTGGTGGCGCTCCAGACAGAATAGGTTTCCGCAAAAAGCCGGCCTGTATCCAGGGTGAAAACAGAAACAGGTAAACCGGCAGAAAGGATAGCGTGAGCGATGACCTGGTCTTCCATGCTGAAACTCGAGGAGAAGGTGACCTGTCCGGGAAACCGTTCCGTTAACAGCCCGATGGCTTCCGGCATCGATACCCGACTGATTAGGTCGAGTAATTGGGTAGTATTTTGTATGTCAGCTGTATAGTCCATAAACCGGTGGTGGTGGTGATTTTTGGAAAAAGATGTCTACTTAGGCGGGGGGATAGACAAAGGATCAACAGCAACAACAGGACTCGATGTTGCTGCAAAAAAAGAAGAAGCGTACTATGTGGGAAGCCTGCGTTGTCATTTGTATTGTCTACCGTTATGATGGACAAAGATAGCACCCGTGACTCATATATACAAAAAAAAGGTCCCGGAGGGACCTTTTTCGTTATTTAAGTCGTTTTGTTATTTTAATGGTGCACCCGGCAGGCTGCCTGCGGGAGGCGCCCCTTTGGCGTATTGTTTTTCCCAATCGGTGAGTTGCATGAGCATCTGGTAGGAAGACAGGATATCCTGGGCGAACTCTCCCTGCCGGTCGCTCAAATTGCCGCCTTTACCTTGCAGCAGCATTTGTGCGTTAACGGCCAGTTGTTCGTCCTGGGTAATGTCTCCGAGGGATTTATAATAGCGCATCTGTTGTTCCAGGTCCTTTTTCAGCGAGGCGTCGACTTTTTTGGCGAGGGCCCAATCTTCAGAGGTATAGCAAGCCTCCAGGAACCGGAAGGAGAAATAGTCATGCAGATTGCTCTGGTTGGACGTCATCCCATAAGGAAAATTGGACTGCAGGACATTCTGGTCGAAGTGCTCGAGCACTTTACGGGCTGAATCCTTTTTACCCGCGGCGGTGAGGCCCTCCGCTATCTGGGCGTGGGCGAATTTGATGGTATTGAGGTGACGCCTGTTCTCCTCATCGAAATAGACACCCGGCGTACCGGCGCCGCCATAGGCGAACTGGGTCATGACCGTGTTAAAGGCTACGTCGTTATCGATGGCGTCGGCAGAGCGCGGATTGGGGTTTTCCACCGGAACCAGTTGGTAAGAGAGGCCTCTTAGCCGTACATACTTGGTCAGACCCAGGTCATTCAGCTCCTGGGGAGAAGTAAAGCACACCGGGCGTTGCCATTTGGTCGTCGCGATAACAGCCAGCAGGGCCAGGTCATTTTTCAGCAGGTAGCGTTTGTCTGCCGGCAGATCGAGGTGCAGTTCGCTGACCACGCTGTCTCCCGGATGGACAATGCCATTGGCGCGGGCGGCATTTACGTCCACGGGTACTGATAGCTTATGGGTGGGCACAATATTGATCGTTTGCCCGTTGTCCGCCTGGACCGTGTATTTCGGATC
Organism: Puia dinghuensis; assembly: GCA_026225275.1. GTDB lineage: Bacteria > Bacteroidota > Bacteroidia > Chitinophagales > Chitinophagaceae > Puia > Puia dinghuensis_B. The sequence continues at coordinate 3,961 of JAMFSL010000236.1, read as the reverse complement.
GTCGCTGGCGACAACCTGCTGGAGGATATCGTGCAGGTCATAGTATTTAGTTGCATCGAAGCCGGGCAGTTTGTCGTTGAAATACGCTACGTTCCTCCTGTCCCCCATGATCTGCTCAGGGGTAAAGATCACGTCGAAGGGCGCGCTCTGATTGACTTTATAGCGTAACTGGTTCATATACCAGTCCGTACCCAGCAATGTATTGACGATGACCCGGACATCGGGCCGGATGCCTTCCACTTCCTGGGCATACCAGAGGGGATAGGTATCATTGTCACCGAAGGAAAAGAGGATGGCATTGGGAGGACAGCTTTCCAGGTAGTCCTTGGCCAGATCGCGGGCCAGTGTCTTTTTGCTGCGATCGTGGTCGTCCCATTCCTGGTCGCCCATCAGCACGGGCACTGCCAGGAAACAGAGTCCGGCCGCTGCATAGCTGGCCATTGACTCTTTGCCTTTGAAGGCATATTTTTCAAATAGTTCCTTCACCCAGATCACGCCCAGGCCGATCCAGACGGCAAAGGCGTAACAGGAGCCGGCAAAGGCATAGTCCCTTTCACGGGGCTGCAACCCTGCCTGGTTAAGATAGATGACGATAGCCTCCCCGGTGAAGAAGAACAGCAGCATCACCACCCAGAAGTCATTCCGGCCCCGCATCACCTGGAATACCAGGCCAATGAGGCCCAGGATCAGCGGCAGCAGGAACAGCCGGTTGTAGGATTTGTTGTTGGTATGAATGCTGTCCGGCATCTTGCTCTGGTCGCCCAGGCGGAAGTCGTCAATGAAAGGGATGCCGGTGATCCAGTTGCCGTCGCGCGCATTGCCAAAACCTTCCAGGTCGTTCTGTTTACCGGAGTAGGACCATAGAAAATAGCGCATGAACATCCAGTTCGTCTGGTAATTCCAGAAATATTTGATGTTATCGGCCATCGTCGGGTTATCCCCTTCCTGCATGCCGGAAAACTTCTTATAGGTATTTACTTCCTGACGCTCGTTACTGCTGTTCCACATGCGGGGGAAGAGATGCGCCGAGGGAGTGTTCGACCAGTCCTGTCCATTGACCTTGCCGGCTACTTCGTATTCATGGGGGCCTTTTACAAAGAGATCGCCGACCTCTTTATTCGGCGGCTGATCGGTAAAGTCGGGACCATATACAATGGGCCAGTCGCCGTATTGATCGCGACCCAGGTAGCCTTCGAGGCTGACGGGGTTGTCGACATTGTACATGTCGACGGCCGGATCGGCATTAGACCGGATCATGGTGGTGAAATAGGTGGAATAACCCAGCAGCATAAAGGCGGCCGACCACAGTCCTATTTTCAGGTAATAGTATTGCTTGCGGACTGCCCAGCGGATACCGAATACCAGCACGGCGGCCAGGAGCACGAAGAAGGTAGCGAAACCGCTAAAGAAGGGCAGGTGCAGCGAGTTGACGAAAAAGATGTCGAAAGCTCCGGCGCCTTTGATAGTATCCTGGATGACGACCACCTGGACGATGCCGGTGATGGCGCAGCCGATGGCAAACGAGATGATGGTGCCCCAGGTCGTGGGCTTATAGCGTTTGAAGTAATAGACCATCACGATGGCGGGGATGGTCAATAAATTTAGCAGATGGACCCCAATGGCGAGGCCCATCATATAGAAAATGAAGATGAGCCATTTGTCGGCCCCGGGTTTGTCGGCCTGTTGCTCCCATTTGAGGATAGCCCAGAACACCAGGGCGGTGAAGAACGCTGAAGAAGCGTAAACTTCCCCTTCCACAGCACTGTACCAAAATGAGTCACAAAAGGTATAGGCCAGGGCGCCGACGACGCCGGCGGCCATGATGGTAAAAGTTTGACTTCCGTTAGGCGCGGTATGGGGATCGCCCTTCTGTATGATCTTGCGGGCGAAATGGGTAATGCTCCAGAACAGGAAAAGGATAGACAGGCCGCTGGCGATGGCGCTCATGAAATTGACGCCGCGGGCAGCGGTGTGGGGGTTATCCCCGAAGAGGATGATGAACAGCCGGCCCAGCAGGATGAACATCGGGGCGCCGGGGGGGTGGGGGATCTGCAATTTATAGCAGCTGGAGACGAACTCACCGCAATCCCAGAAGCTGCCGGTGGGTTCCATGGTCATGACGAAGACAGTGCAGGCAAACAGTCCCACGATCCAGCCCACGACATTGTTCACTCGGTTGAAATTCATGGTGTATATCTTTTTTGGGTTCCGGGAGATTTTGAGGGGTTCCCGGAGAGCGGCAAATATATAAGAATTAGGGATAGTTTGGCGGCTGGCGGGCTCCTATTTAACAAAAACCTTTTGCACCTGTTGGCCTGCGTCGGTATCGATAATCAGGAGATAGATGCCAGGGGCTAATGTCCCGAGTTCCAGCGTCTGCAAATAGCCTTGTACCTGCTCGTCCAGGATGCGGCTGCCAAGGACGTCCGTCAGGCGGATATTCCTGCAGTTGACTGTGCTGCTGATATAGAGCGTTCCGTTGATGACGGGGTTGGGGTAGACGGTGATCAGAGCGCCGGCGCCGGGTATATCGACCGATCGGATGGGAGAATAAGTGATGTTTCCGTTGAGGTCCGTCATCTGCAGCTGATAATAAGTAATGCCCGGCTGCAGGTTGGGATCCGTGTAGCTGTACGCATTGACGGAAGCCGTGTCCGCCAGCGGCGGAAGGGAATCGATCGTCGTAAAATGAATACTGTCGCTGCTTTTTTGCAGCTGATACTGGGCAAACAGCTGGTCATGGCGGGCGGTCCATTGGAGGAGAGCGCCATTGCCCGACCTTACTGCGGTAAATGACAGCAGAGCCGGGAGGGAGCTATTGGATTGTGCCGACGCCAGGGGGCAGATCCAAAATTCAGAGAATCCCTTGACAGAGTACTCCGCGTAGTAGCCTTTATCGTTAGGGATGATGCTGACATCCTGGTGGGGCCGGTGGAAGGTGAAGATGCCGGTAGTATCATTGGCCAGGGTACTGTCTTCTTCTGCAGGCACGGGGCTGCTGTATTGTGAGACACCCGATTGATAGGCGTCAGTGATCGTGGTACAGGAGGGGCAGCCGGTGGCGCCGATCAGGGTATCGGCCTCGCTGTCCAGAAAATAATATCTTACCGTCACGCTGTCCGATGGCGGATTGGATGGCTGGATAACGATATTCCTGTCCAGGTAATATTGCAGGCTGTCATGCCGGACGGCGCCCGTATGATTGAAATAGACCATCACATTGGTCATGCCGAGGTCCTGACCATTGGGATTGATGGCCGCCACTACGCCGCCACCGGCATTGAAGTTGATCCAATTGCTGCCGCTGACGGGTTGTGCAAGTCCGCTGGTGATATCCTGGCCCGTATAGACTGCCGCCTCATCGAATATATGAACATCGTCGATGCCTACCCCTTCATACGTGGTGGCCTCATCGCTGCTCATCACGATCCGGAATCTCACCGGCGATGTAGTCGGGGGTATGTAGTAACTCGATACATGCCATTTGGTATAGGACATTTGCCAGGTCTGGTTCAACGGATCGTCATACCAGTTCGTACCGCTGTCGACAGCACCTAACTTGTTCCAGTTGACGCCGTCGGTGCTGTATTCGGCCCAGTGATAGTCGCAGGTGCAATCATCTTCCGTCTGGAAAATGTGACTGAAGGAGAGTACGGGCTGCTGAAGACCGCTGACGTCGAAACACGGCGAATACAGGTATGACAATTCATTGTTATTATAGTCTCCGGTCAGGCTGGTGACCCAGCATTTAACACCATTGGCGGCTTTGTTGATGGTCTCTTTTTCAGGCGTACCCCATTGCCAGCTGCTGTTCGTGCCTCCGGTATACCAATAGCCGTTATTCGACTCGAATCCTTGGAGGTATGGAAAGGTGGAGATCAGGGGAGTAGTCTGGAAACTAACCGTCGGCAGCGTATCGTTGGCCAGGTAGGTATCACCGGGGTAAGTGACCCAGCCGGTG
>JAMFSL010000235.1 GCA_026225275.1 Puia dinghuensis | reverse complement strand
TGACCCCAACGGGGCTGAAAAATTCGACAAGGCTTTAAAAAAGGCGGTTAAACCACCTGCTGCAAAATAGTCTCAAACATTTTATCCTGATTGTTCGCATTCATCCAGCGGAACGCAACTTCGTCCACGTATTTTTGGAGGTGCTTAGTGGATACATGAATATGAGTCCCTTTGATCGTTCTTTTCAGGCAAGCGTTAAATGATTCCGGTGTGTTGTTGTGGAAAGCTCCCCGCGCATATTCACCGGTCGTATGACTGATTATAACGTGCTTGTATTTGTCAGCTTCTAAGCCGGAATATGCTTTCCAATCGTCAGTGACAAGAATGCAGTTTTCCTTTACCACATTTGCCTCAATGATGGGTTTTATTGTAAATCCAGAAGTATCGCCTATTACGAATGTCTTTACTTGCCGGTTAAGATCGATCATAACGAAAACTGGGGTCTTATCCTTTACGCTACGGCCCTGCGACTGCTCTACCTTTTTATCAGCATGGCGATTCTTATTCAGCCCTCCTATGAACGTTTCATCCATCGACACAACGCCAGTAAAGGGATTGCTATTCTGATTCCCCATCAGGATCTTAATTTGGTGCGCCATACGCAGGGCTGTCTTATAGCAGATGTTCAATTGCCTTTCCAGTTCCTTAGCGGCAACGCCGTTCCTGGTGGTGGTCTGTAAATAGATGGCATAAAACCAATGCGTCAACGGGGTAGTCGTTTTTTCGAAGATCGTCCCCTGCGTAGGGTATATCTGGAAACCGCATCCGGGGCATTGGTAGGACCGGCGATCTTTCACGCGGGTAAACGGCTTAGTTCCTTCGCACTTAGGGCAAACCAGACCATTGTAGCGAAGCTGGAATATCTTATCTAAGCAGGCATCATTATCCGGATAAGCAGCCCTAAACTCAGTAATGGTGAACTTTTTCATACGTGTAAATTAGTACACAAATATACACATTGTTTTGTAAATACACATTATTTTGTGTATTTATGTTTTTTTGTGTACATTTGTGTAATTAAACTCAATTTTATGCAATTATTTACCAATCCTTTTAGGCCCGGAGCCGGGCAACCGCCGCCGTATTTGGCTGGCAGGGAACAAGAACGAGACGCTTTTTCAAAACTTCTTCAACAAAACCCCATCCTGCAAAATTTAATTCTTACCGGGTTGAGGGGAGTAGGCAAAACGGTCTTATTGGAAACATTTAGGCCAATAGCTTTAGAAAATGGATGGTTTTGGGCTGGCAACGATTTCAGCGAAGCTACCAGTGTTAGTGAACAGAATTTAGCGATTAGAATATTAGCTGATTTGTCCCCAATAGTATCTTCTTTCACACTTTCCGCAACCCCAAAAAAGGTAATTGGCTTTAAACGGACTCCTGAAAAAAACGAAGTTAAACTTACCTTTCCGGTTTTGCTGTCCATCTATAATACTACCCCGGGTCTCGAAACAGACAAGTTAAAAAACGTATTAGAGGTCGTATGGGACACAGTAAAATCAAAAGTGAAAGGAATTGTTTTGGCGTACGATGAAGCCCAAATTCTAAAGGACAAAGCCGCAGACAAACAATATCCGCTATCCTTGTTATTAGAAGTAGTCCAGTTTCTACAACGAAAGCAAATACCCTATCTTTTAGTTCTTACAGGGCTACCAACTCTTCCCACGAATGTAATAGAGGCTAGAACCTATTCCGAACGAATGTTTAAAGTGATAACTCTTGACAAATTGAACGAAACGGAATGTAGAGAGGCAATATTAAAACCAATACAAACTAAAAACTGCCCCGTTACATTCAGCGAGCACGGGATTCAAGAATTGATTAAATATTCCAGCGGTTACCCATACTTCATACAATTTTTTTGCAAAGAAGTATTTGATGCGGTTTTGCAACAAATGAAAGTTGGGATACCTGAACCGGTAGTTACGGTGGCAGAAAATATCAGCAAATTGGATAATGATTTTTATTTTGGAAGATGGAGCAGGGTGACAGATAGGCAACGGGAGTTGTTAATGGTAATTGCAAATCTCCCAAACGCCAACGAAGAATTTACTATTAAAGAAATTGCCGAAAAATCAACAGAACTGAAAAATCCATTTAAAACAGCCTACATTAATAATACCTTGGTGAAACTGGTTGAATTTGGTCTCATTTTCAAGAATAGGAGAAGCAAATACTCATTCGCAGTCCCCTTATTGGCGGACTACATAAATAGACAAGATGATGAAAGAAAACCGAAAAAATAAGGAATAAAGATAGTTGGGAGGCATCTTTGCCTCCTTTTCTTTTTACCTATCTTGTGTCTTGACTACATATATCCCTTAATTAAATTAATACATTAGTCCGGGATTCATAGGAAACATGGGATTTGTAGGAACTACGCCTTGGTAACCCCACTAACCACCGGCTTAAACGTTCCCTCACGTGCCCTCACGTTCCCCGTGGTCACTAATTTGGAAACTAGCAACCCAATTCGCACCACAAAAAGCATAACTAAAGGCAAATAAAAGCATAAAATCAACAAATAGAAACTACTTAACCCCCTGATTTAGTGCATAAAACCCGCATCCAACGTGCCTCCCCTACTTCCCAATACAAAACTTCGAAAAAATATAATCCAGTCTATCCTCACTCGTTATCTCCCCTGTAATCTCCCCTAAATAATGCAAACAATGCCGTATATCCAGTGACAACAAATCCCCCGGCAGCAACTCATCCAACCCCGTCCGTATCGTCCGCAGCGACTCATCCACTTTGCGCAACGCCTCATAATGCCGCGCGTTCGTCACCATCGTCCCATCTGCTGCCTCTCCCTTCAGTACCAGGTCCACCAGCCGCTGCTTCAGCACATCAATCCCCTTCCCTTCCTTCGCAGAAATCAACACCTCCTCCGGAAACCGCACCTGCGCCACAGTCGCAACGCGATCATCACCCCCGTGAACCGTCCCCACAGCCACAGCATCCACCTTATTCCCCACCAGCAAAAACGCCTTCCCTTTCGCCATCAACCCTTCCCGAACCGCGACGATCTCACTCATGGCCTCACCCACATCAAAAATATACAACACCACATCTGCCTGCTCCATCTTCTCCAGGCTCCTTCCTACCCCAATCTGCTCGATCACATCCGCCGTATGCTGCCGGATCCCCGCTGTATCGATCAACCGAAACAGTATCCCATCGATATTCAGCGTTTCTTCGATCGTATCCCGCGTCGTCCCCGCGATCTCAGAAACAATGGCCCGATCCTCATTCAATAACGTATTCAACAACGTCGACTTTCCCGCATTCGGCTTTCCGACAATCGCGACAGCGACACCATTCCGGATCACATTGCCGAGCCGGAAGGATTGCAGCAATGCCCCCGTCGTCAAAGAAGCCTCGTCGATAAGATGATACAGTTGTGTGCGGTCTGCAAATTCCACATCTTCCTGGGAGAAGTCCAGTTCCAGTTCGATCAGGGCAGAAAAACTAATCAGTCTTTCGCGCAGGTCGCGCAAGGCGCGCGAGAACCCGCCGCGAACAGTGTGAAGCGCCGTCCGGGCTGCGGCTGCCGTTTGGCTGGCGATGAGGTCCGCAACAGCTTCGGCCTGGGCGAGGTCCATCTTACCGTTTAAAAAGGCCCGCTGCGTGAATTCCCCCGCCTTAGCGAGCCGGGCCCCGCAACGAAGTATCGCCCCGATCACCCGCTCCAGCACAAAGGCGCTCCCGTGGCAGGAGATCTCGACGACATGCTCCCCGGTATAAGAACGCGGCGCGCGAAAAAGCGACACTACGACTTCATCCAACGCTTCCTCCCCCTCCTTTAGCACACCGACGTGCAGGGTATGGCTGTCCTGCTGCTCCAGATCCTTACCGGGAAATAACCCCGCTACAAGGCGAATGCTCAAAGGTCCGCTCACCCTGATCACCCCGATAGCCCCTACCCCCGGCGGTGTCGCCAGCGCCACGATCGTATCCTCCCAACCAGTCAATTTACCTAACATGCCACAAAGATAAGATTCGCGCCCCAACCCTCATCCCTCACAGAAATCGCATCAGTCGCAGAAATCCCCCAAATCACCTGATCAATATCACCGTCCCCTTCCGCTCAACCGCCTTACCCGAAAAATCCAGTCCCATCGCCATCCAAACATACACCCCCGCAGGTTGCACTTGTCCCCCCCTCATCCCATCCCACCCGACACCCTCGTTGTTCGTCGTAAAGACCTCCTGCCCCCAACGGTTGAAAATCGAAAAATATTTAAAGTCGCGGATCCCGATGGCATCTACGTGCAGGATGTCGTTATGGCCGTCACCATTTGGCGTAAACGCATTTGCTACCACTATATTAGCGCTCCCCACCACCTCAATAACAATGCTCCCCCTACCCACGCATCCATCTGATGTCGTCGCCACCACCGAGTAGGTAATACTCCCTGTGATCTGCGCCACCGGATCCTGGATAGATGAATTACTCAACCCGATGATCGGCGCCCACAGATAAGAAGTAAATCCGCTGTGATTCACATCGATAGCATCCAGCGGCACCGTCTGCCCGCTGAGCACCGCCGTGTCATCCCCGGCAAAAACGACTGGTGGCGGCGTCACGTAGACCTGCTCCGTCGCAGGCTGGATAGAGGCGCAACCATTGGCGCCCGTCACAGTCAGGGAATAAGTGATAGTCCCGGCCGGCTGTTGCACCGTCGGATTGGCGCTTGTCGGGTCGCTGAGATAGGTGGCCGGCGACCATTGGTATTGTACACCACCGCTACCCGCCAGTTCAGCGGATTTCCCGCTACAGATCGTATCCGGTGCGCCCGCGGTGGCTATCGGCGCCGGCAACACCGTGATAGTCTCCGATCCCGTCAGCGTACAGATGCCCAGCACGGCCGTCAGGTTGTACGTCGTCGTCGCTGCGGGCTCCGCCACAGGATCGGCAATGGCGGTAGTACTCAATCCATCGGCCGGCGTCCAGGTAAAGGAGGCGGCGTTGGAAACGGCAGACAGCGTTATCGTGGTTCCCTGGCAGATCGTAGCTCCGGCATCCACCGTGAGACCGAGATTGTTGTTCAACGGCACCGTCGCCGTGGTTGACGTCACACAGCCATTGCCGTCTTTGACGCTGACCGTCTGTGGCCCCGATGCCACACCGGTAAATTGAGTGGCAGTCCCGAATGTGCCCCCATTGATATCATAAGAGAGAGGAGGTGTACCCCCGACCGTAGTGACCGTGACGGTGCCGTCGTCGTTCAGGCAGGAGGCCGGTCCTGGAGTTGCGCTGACAGTCGCACCCGGGAGATTGCTGACGGTGGTGGTTCCCGACCAAAGATTGTTGTCCTGATCCTGAACGGTGATCGTATACGTTTCCCCAACAAGATTATTAAAGACATTAGAGGCCTGGAAACCGCCTCCGTTGATAGAGTACTGATAAGTCGGCGCTCCGACAGATACAGTCACCGTCAACACTCCATTTGCATTGCCACAGGTAGCTGACTCGGTATTTAAATCCACCACCAGGCAGCCGGTGTTGACAATAACGAGGTAGGAGGCGCTATTGCCTGAAATATCTGTAACATTCACCAAATGCTGACCAGCCGCCAGGCCGGTAAAAATACCTGATGAATTAGGTGGGGGGCCGTCGACCTCGAATGAGTAAGATCCCGCTCCTCCCGTTGCTGAAGCATAGATGGTACCATTGTCCTCACCACAGTCTGCAGCCACCTGTACTACCGTGAGCGTCAGCGCACCTTGGGCGATACCTTTCCCCGGTTGCAGCAGTGCCGCAATAACAGTAAATAGTCGGATAGTCCATTTAGCATAAGAAAAAAAGCGTTGCGACATAAGGCGGTTCTTCTCCGCTAAAAATAATCTTTATTACCGAAACCGGCAATCACAACTCATCCCCACCGCCGCCAAAATACCCAATCCCATCCGCTTCCGCTCACCTGCCCACCCTCTGTCCGCAACGCCTCGCTCATCTATTCCGTTCCGATCCGAAAGTTCACCGGCTGTCTCTTATAACTCTTCACATACCGCCCGTTCTGCTGCGCCGGTGTCCATAGTCCGCTCTTTTGGATCACCCGCACCGCTTCTTCCCGCAGCCCACCTTGATCAGGACCGCTGACCGCCTGCACATCGCTGATATGCCCATCCCGGTCGACAATAAATTGTACCAGCACTGTTCCCTGAATCTCAATATTCATCGCTTCATCCGGATAGCGCAGGTTCCTGTTCAGGAATCGCAACCACGCCTGATTGCCTCCCGGAAAGCTCGACTCGATCTCCACCTTGTAAAAAATGCCGTCATCTTCAGTCTTCTTCGGTGCTTCCACAACACCCTGTGCCGCTCCCTGTGCAGCAGGCGGCCCCGCGATCCCTTCATCAGCCGCTCCCGCCACATTATCCGGTCCGATCTTCATGTGGTCCGCCGCATCATTTTCCGGCGGCTTCTCGTCAGGCTTGACCTCGTTATCGGGGACAATCCTGGGCGGTGTGATCCTGATCGTCGCTACAGGCGGCGGCGCCACCTTCACCGGCGGTGGTGGCACCGGCAAAGGCTTGTCTGGCTCTTTGATATTGGCGATCTCAAAATCAGGCGAAACAACAGGAATGATCGCCTTGTCCTTCTTCATCGACGACAACGTCCAACCCAATAACAATAACGCGATCATTGCCCCTGTGCAGAACATCGCTTTCCTGATCCGTTGATTGTACGTCTTACGCAGTTCATACGCGCCATAATCCTTGTTCCTCCCCTCGAAAAGGATATCGAGGATATCGGCGTCTTTGATTTGATTTGGTTCCATATAAAAAGGGTTTATACTAAGATGCCCTTCGGAACCGATTCCATAACGGAGATCTATATCCCAGCACCGATGCCAAAAAAAAATCCCCCCGCAAACTCGCGGAGGGATTCAAAAAGATCTATGTCAATCTCCCAAAACGTATTGCTTACCTAAGCATCGTCCCGGTCACATCGAATTATTGCGATTCCAGCTTGAACACGATCGGCTGCTTCTTGTAAGACTTCACCTGGCGTCCGTTCTGAACGGCCGGCGTCCACCTACCGCTCTTCTTGATAACCCGGACCGCTTCTTCGCGCAGACCGCCATTATCAGGACCGCTGATCGCTTGCACATCACTCACATTACCTTCCTTGTCCACGATGAACTGAACTATGACAGTTCCCTGGATCTCATTGTTCACCGCATCGTCAGGATAACGCAGGTTCTTGTTCAGGTAACGCAGCCATGCTGCAGCTCCACCGGGGAACTCAGACTCGATTTCCACCTTCGTAAAGGTCTTGTCATAGTCTTCATTATCCTTAGGCGCTTCTACCACACCCTTACCGGCATCACTGACCGGAGGAGCGGCAATCCCTTCATCCTTAACACCCTCCTGGTTAACAGTACCGATCTTGGTGTCATCGAGTTTTTCCTGTTCCGGCGGCTTTTCTTCCGGCTTTACTTCTTTATCAGGAACGATTTTGGGCGGTGTAAACTTGGCCATCTCAACCTTCGGCGGCTCTACCTTGGGAGGCGGCGGAGGCGGCGGCTCATTTTTCTTTTCTTCCTTGACATCCTCCAACTGAACATCTTCTACTACCATCGTTTGCTTCTTAGGGCCGCCGTTCAGGTTGGATATGATATATCCAAGGAACAACAGCACGATCAGGATCACCGTACCCCCAATCGCCCTCACCAGGCGTTTGTTGTAGGTCTTCCTCAAATCGTAAGCACCGTATTCCTTATTCCTCCCCTCGAAGATGATGTCCAGGATGTCGGCGTTTAGTATTTTGTTGACTTCCATTGTAAATGGGTTTAATTTTTTTGCTCTTCAGCGCCCGGGTACTCCCCGGACCATCCCCCGGGTAACACCCGGACTAACATTAAGACTCCTAACCTGTCGGATTCCATAAAATCATCCGCCATAAAATCATCCGAGTAATCCGGCCGACTATTTAATTCCGTTGGCCTGTTCCGTCTTCTGGATAAAACTATACTCGACGGGCGTAATATCCACCAGGGCGTATCTCTTGACATCATCGATCTTCATCTCATCCAGCATATCCACCGTATTTTTATAGGTAGCATCCGCATCAGGCTTGATGATCACCATGAAGTCATTCGGATCCGTCCGCCGCTTCTTGTCCAGAATGGCATCCCGGATGGTCTTCCAATCGGAAGCCTGGATCTTGGAAGGATCAAGGCCCTCATAATAATAGACCTTGTCATCCTTTGCAGGCATAACCGTGAAAGCCGCAGACTCCTTCAGCTTGTTCTGCTCGTCCGGCTTGTCCGTATCTTTCGGCAAATTGAGCTTCATCGCCGTCGGCTGGCTCATTGTCGTCGTAAAGATAAAGAACGTGATCAGCAGGAACCCCAGATCCACCATTGGAGTCAGATCCACGCGGGTAGACAGCTTTTTACTCTTCTTAACGCCGGGGCCTTTTTTATGACCGCCGCCGCTCGAGGTATCCATCTCTGCCATAAACTATCTTTTTTTAAAGTTACTAAATTTTACTCATCCTAAGCCGCTGCCGCGACTCTATTTGCTCATGGAACCCGCTCAATTAATTCATTGATCCTTAACCTCTTATCATTTTTCCATTTCACCTTCGTCCAGTGGCGCCAGCCCGATTACTGATTACTCAGCAGTCTTGCTGCCCGTCTTGGCCTGGATCTTATCCAGCTCAGAACCGGGAGGCGCTGCCATAGGGCTCGTGATCAGCTGAAATTTCAGCTGGTCATTCCTCTTCATGGCCCAGATCACCCCGCTGAAAGCAGGATACTTCGCAGCATTATCGCCTTTGATCTCAATAAACATCTTCTCGCCCTGGAAGGCAGCCACAGCAGCCTGTATCCAGTCGCGAAGCTCATTATTCGTGCTGTCCTGCGTCGGAATACCCGGCATCACGATGCCTTTCCACTGATCAGGAGCCTTATCCAGCAAGGACTTCACCTGACTGAACGGTACCCCGATATAGGCAGCGGGATTATTGATGAAATTCTTCTTCTCGGCATCCGTCAACCCCAGGTTCTTGGCGGTACTGACCATATCGATAATGTCCTTCTTCTCCCCGGTATTCTTGTCGCTGATCCCGAAATATACTTTACCATCCTTGTCCATCGTGATCAGGATGATGTTCGCATCAGGAGCAACCTTGGTGTATACCGAAGTGGGCGTTATCACGGCTAATGCATCCGGTGGCTTGAATTTGGCCACCAGGATGAAGAAAGACAGCAGCAGAAAAGCCACATCGCACATGGCAGTCATGTCGATATTGGTGCTCTTACGCGGTATTTTTGCTCTTCCCATTGTAATTTTTTTGAATAATGAGTGGATCGTTTTTCAATACAGAATCATTCTATTACCGAAATAAGATCCAAAAGTTCCTCTTTTCCACACGGGACCGGCCAAATTAACAATTGGCCGCCCCCAGCCTGCTTATTTGTATAAGGAAGCAAAGCTCTGCGTCAGCGTGAAACCACTCTCATCAATACCATAAGTAATACCATCGATCTTGGTAGTGAAGATGTTATACATGATGATAGAGACAGCGGACGTACCGATACCCAGGGCCGTGTTATACAAGGCCTCAGAGATACCTTGTGACAGCTTCTGGGCAGCTTCGCCACCGCCAGCATCACCCAATGCACCGAAAGACCGGATCATACCCATAACCGTTCCGAGCAGACCCATCAGGGTGGCTACCGAAGCGATCGTAGACAAAAACACTAAATTCTTTTCCAGCATCGGCAGTTCCAGCGCAGTGGCTTCTTCTACCTCTTTCTGAATAGCCAGTACCTTTTGCTCAGTATCCAGCTCAGTAGTGATCATTTCCTTGTATTTGCGCAGACCCGCTTTCATTACATTACCGACAGAACCCTTCTGCTTGTCGCACTCGGCGATAGCTGCATCGACATTCTTGTTGGCCAGGTGATACTGCACCTTGCGGATAAATTCTGCAATATTGCCGCTGCCGGTAGCCTTAGAGATCGTCATGAAACGCTCGATCACGAAAGTGATGACCGTCAGCAACGCACCAATCAGGATCGGAACGATGATACCACCCTGGTACATCTTGGCCAACGCGAATTTCGCACCGTCTTGCGTAGGCCAGAAACCGCCGCTGGGATCGGGTTTCGTAAAGTTCGCATCAGATCCGATGACAAATCTCCAGATCAGATAACCGGCAATAATACACACCAACGGGGCTACCCACGAAATTGAATTACCCTTTTTCTGCGGTTGTACAGAGGATGAAGAGCTTTTAGCTGCTGGTGCTGCAGTCGGTCTTGTTTCAGCCATGATCGTTTGTTTTTAGTGTTTTTAAAAAAATTGAAGTATGTAATAGAAAATGATTGTACAATTCTAACGAAAAATGGATTACGATAAAAAATTGTCTGTAAAAAAAATCGAATTTCGGTTCCAACACTGTTGGACCCTCATTCCCAACCTTCGCTTTTCGGCTCGGTTGTACCGCGAATCATCTAACCGAATTTGCCGGTCACGCTTTTCTTATAGAGAAATTGGATACCTAAAGTCTTGCAGGCTACGCAAAATAAAGGATTTTTTGTAAAGTACAAATTCAAACTTTGAGGCAAGGATGCGGTCAATGGCCCGTCACGACAGGCTCGCATCGCAGTGGAAGAAGATTCCTTGCCGAGTATCGGGATGGTAAATCTACGGGATTTTACAGTACGGATTTCACCCCTGACGCAACTAATTTAATTATTTGTCCTACATCAACAACATCCCCTATGAATAAGCCGCATCAGTCATCTCCGCCTGGTAAAATAATACCGGAATCCGTTAAAATCCGATTAAAACCCCGTACATGTTCGTACAAATTCATTCATACCTTAGCGCCTCAATCGGATTCAACCGCGACGCCTTCAACGACGGATACAACCCCGCCAGCAACCCCACCATCGAACAAATCGCTATCCCCCCCAGCAACCACCCCCACGGCAACACAAACCCCGTCGACAAAAACACCGAAAACACATTTCCCACAATCACCCCCAACACCACCCCAAACCCCGCGCCGATCAAACTGATCAACACCGACTCAAACAAAAACTGCTGCCGCACACTCGCCTGCCGCCCCCCAATCGCCTTCACCAACCCAATCTCCTTCGTCCGCTCCGTCACCGACACCAGCATGATATTCATCAGCCCTATCGCCGCACCCGCCAGCGTGATGATCCCGATGATCAGCGCCGCAGCAGTGATAAAACTCAGATTCTTCAGCAGTAAATTGACGAACGTATCGCTCTTATCAATCACGAAATTATCCGCCTCGGTCACATCCAGCCGCCTGACCGGCCTGAACATCCCCTCCGCCTGATCGATCGCTCCGTCGATCAGCTTCACATCCGCTACCTTGACCTGCACGCTAAACGACGTCGAAGCCCCCAGACTGAAAAACCGCCGCACACTATTGTAAGAAGTAATGATCACATTGTCATAGCTCTGGCCAAGCGTCGTCCCCTTGGACGCCAACACCCCAATGACCCGGAATGGCAGATTATTCACCCGGACGATCTTCTCCAGCGGCGTCTCGGGGTTGCTGCCGAAAAATTTGGCGGCCACATCACTGCCAATAATACACACATTCCGGCCGGATGACAGATCCAGCCCATTCAGATTCCGCCCCGCAGCCAGTGTGTATCCATTCAGCTCCACATAATTTTCATCCCCCCCATACACCCGCACATTCGGATTGGTCTTCTTATCTCCCACCGAGATAACGGCATCCTGCATTCCGGGAATATTGAGGGCTACGATAGCGGGGAAGGTATACCTGTCCCTGAAGGTCTCAGCCTCCAGCTTCGTGATCGGCACATTGCTGTTGGACTTCTTCTCCTTCAACGCAGTCTTCTTCTGCGATTTGACCCCGTCATTGTTGAAATTGAACCAATTCTTATAGTGGATAGTGAACCCGTTGGCCCCCATGGCCGAAAAACTCTCGGTGAACTTCTGCTTCATCGCGTCGATAGCAGTATTGATACCCACCAGGGCCATGATACCAAACGCAATGATGGACACCGTCAATCCCGTCCGCAGCTTGTTCCCGCTGATCGTCCGGTATGCCAGTGATAATGTGTCGATAGTTCGCATGCCGCACCTAATGTACGACTTTTACCACGTATAAATCATCTCCGTCAGTTGATGCAGCAGCGTCTGCGGAAACACGCCCAACACCAGGATCAGCGCCGCCAGCAACACCAGCAGCCCCTTGAAACCCGCACTGGGCTCAACTTCAGTCCCGCCTTCGCCGTCCTTGAAATACATCGCCTGGATCACACGGAAGTAATAATACGCGCTCACCGCCGCACAGAGAACGGCGAAGATCGCCAGCCACATGAACTTACCCGTCGAGACAACAGACATCAGCATGTAATATTTAGCGAAGAAACCGCCGGTCAGGGGAATGCCCGCCAGCGACAGTAGAAAGATCGTACAGGTGGCCGCCAACAACGGCTGCCGTTTAGCCAGGCCATTGAAGCCCTCGAACGTATAGTCCTTCATCCGCAGCAGGATCGCAAAGATCCCGATGGTCGCCAGGCTGTAAGCCGCAGCGTACAGGATAATGCCTTGTTTGGCGATACCCGTCAGCGATAGTAACCCCAGCAACATAAATCCAGCCTGCGCAATCGAAGAATACGCCAGCATCCGCTTCACACTTTGCTGAAAGACCGCCGTAATATTCCCGATAAACAAGGTCGCCGCCGTAATGATAGCCACAAAGATCTGCCATTGCGCCGCACCCTGCCCGAAACCCTCGTCAAAAAGCCGGATGAAACCCACAAAAATGGACACCTTCACGATGGTCGCCATAAAGCTCGTAAACACCGTCGGCGCCCCGTCATAAACATCAGGCGTCCAGAAGTGAAAAGGAGCCGCCGAAACCTTAAAAGACATCGAGATCAGCAACAGCAGTATCCCCGACAACATCAACGGCGATACCTGTGGCTTGGCCGTCCACAACTCGTCGACGGCAAAACTGCCCATCGGACTGGCCCCATATAAGAAGGCAATGCCCAGCAACATCAACCCCGTCGAAAAACTCCCCATCAAAAAATATTTCAGCGCCGCTTCATTACTCTTCAGATTCTTCTTATCGCTCCCCGTAAGGATATATAAAGGAATGGAGATGATCTCGATCCCGAGAAACAGCATCAACAGCGAATTAAAAGTCGTGACCAGCGAAATCCCGCACAGCACAAAGAAGATCAACGCAAAATATTCAGCCAGGTTATGCCCCACCTTCTCCATGTCCCGGCCCGACAGCAAGACCAGCAACAGCGTGCTCGCAAAGGCAATACTGTTGCCCAATAACCCAAACGTATCGAAGTACAACATCTTATGTACCTCCATCGTCACCAGATGATAGCCCATCATATCCGCATAGTTGCCGATCAACAGCAGCGCCAGCCCTATGATCGCCGTATTCCGGATCGCAGTCTTGCTCTTCGTCACGATCCCGCTGAACATCATGATGATTCCCCAAACAGCCGAAAGTATAATAGCATTCATATCTTCTATAACTTGTAATTCATCTTAGAAAGAATAAACTCCGCCGTCTCCTTCGTCAAATCCAGCATCGGCTTCGGATACACCCCCACAAAAAGGATCAACCCCACAATCGCCACCAGCACCACCTTCTCATTCAACCTGATATCCGTCACCTTCGCCGTCAACGTATTCGTCGAGCCATAAAACACCCGCTGGATCATATTCAGCGTATACACCGCCGACAGAATGATCGACAACCCCGCCACCACAGTGAACACCACGCCGAACTGCGTCGCCGTAGAAGTGAAGACCCCGCTAAACAGCAGGAACTCCCCGATAAAGGCATTCGTCAGCGGCAACGCCACATTCGCCAGCGCCACCACCACCAGCAGGATCGCCAGCACCGGCGCCGTCTGCGCCAACCCACCCAACTGCGAGATCTTCCGCGTGCCCGTCTGCCGCTCGATCAGATCGACGACTATCCACATCCCGAGTATATTAATGCCGTGGTTGAACATTTGTATCATCACCCCCTGCATCCCGCTCTCCGTCGTAGCGAAAATCGCCAGACACATCAACCCGACGTGCGCGATAGAGGAATACGCGATCAACCGCTTGAGGTCGTCTTGCTTTATAGCCACCAACGAAGCGTATATCATTCCAATAATACACGCCCCCGAAACAGTATCACCCCAGGCCCATGTGCCCACCGGTAAAACCGGCGCCAGCCACCGGATCACCCCAAAAAGCCCCATCTTCACCATGATCGCACTCAACACCATCGTAGTGGCATTGGGCGACTGCTCATAGGTGTCGGGCTGCCAGGTGTGCAACGGCCAGATAGGCATCTTGATCGCGAAGGCGGTAAATAACAACCAGAACAACCAGACTTGATCCTTCGCTGAAATCACCGACCGCATAGCGTAAAAAGACTTCATCGAAAACGAATGGTCCGGCGTCTTCGAATAGATCCAGAGCAGGCCGATCAGCATCAGCAAACTGCCAACGAACGTATACACAAAGAATTTGAAAGTAACCGCAATCCGCCGCTCACCGCCCCACTGACTGCACAGGAAATAGACCGGTATCAGCGCCAGTTCCCAGAAGAAGTAGAAGAGCAGGGCATCTGTCGCCAGAAAAACCCCCATCAACCCGGCCTGAGAGAGTAACATGAGAGCATAAAAATTCCAGGACTTGCCCCGATACTCATCCCGCCACGTGGCTACAAAAATTAGCGGAAACGATACCGCTGTCAATAGCGACAGGATCGTCGACAACCCGTCCATCCCTACCGAAAACCGGCTTCCCAGGTCAGGCAGCCACGCCACATCCGTATGCAGCAGCTCACTATCCTTCGCCAGGGTCAGCGCCCAAAGCGAAATGACCAGCGTCACCAGCGAAGAGAACAATGACCAGTTCTTAGCTCCGGTCACACTCTTCAAAAAGAAGCCGACCAGTCCCGTAACCAACGGAATAAGAATCAGTAAAACAGGAATCATAATATTATTTCTTAATAAAAAGTTCCACTAAAAAAAGCACGATGATACCCACCACCATCAATAACACATATCCTCCTACCTGCCCACTCTGTATCAACCGAAGTTGCCTGCTCCCGTACTGCACAAGTTTCCCCACCCCATTCACAATCGCATCAATAACGTTCTTCTCAAAAAAGACAAGGAACGTCGCCAGTAATCCCAGCGGCCTCACGATGATTGCATTATAAAATTCGTCGACATACCACTTATTAGCCAGCACCTTGCCAAAGCCCGTCGGTTCACCCAACTCAGGCTTCTTGCTAAAGCGCGACACCGCCACAAACGTTCCGATCAACGCCAGCAGCACCGACACCCCCATTAACCCCCATTCCGCCACACGGCTAAGCTCTGCACCGGACGCCGTATCCCCCGGTATCCCCCCGGAATTGACATCCGCGAAAACAGGAGATAGATAGTTTCCCAGCAAGTGCGCATTTGGCGCCATCACATCCGGTATCCCCAGAAATCCCGCTACCACCGCCAGCGTCGCCAGCACCATCAGCGGGATGGTCATCGCGGGCGGGCTCTCATGTAAGTGGTGCTCCTGGTCATGCGTTCCCCGGAAGCTGCCCATAAAAGTAGTAGCATACAACCGGAACATGTAAAAGGCCGTCAGCAAAGCGGTAAAGACTCCGATAGCATAATAAACCGGGCTCTTACCATAAGCGGCCGACAAGATCTCATCTTTGGAAAAGAAGCCGGAGAAAGGTGGTATCCCCGCGATAGCGATACAACCTAACAGAAAGGTGATAGAAGTCACCGGCAGCGCCTTGCGCAGTCCGCCCATCTTGCGGATATCCTGCTCCCCGCCCATCGCATGGATCACCGATCCGGCGCCGAGGAATAACAAGGCTTTGAAAAAAGCGTGTGTCATGACGTGAAAAACGGCCCCGGTGTAGGCGCCAACGCCTAACCCAAGGAACATATATCCCAGCTGGCTCACAGTAGAGTAGGCCAGCACTTTTTTAATGTCGTTTTGTTTCAGCGCAATCGTCGCCGCCAGCAGCGCCGTCGCCAGCCCGATCACCGCGACCACCGTCTGCGTGACGGGCGTCAGGTCATACAGCACATGGCTGCGGGCGATCATATAGATACCGGCGGTCACCATCGTCGCGGCATGGATCAGTGCGGACACCGGGGTGGGACCTGCCATGGCATCCGGTAGCCAGGTATACAGGGGGATCTGTGCCGATTTGCCCGTAGCACCTACGAACAGCAACATCGTAATAGCCGTCAGGTAGCCTACAGCCGTACCCGGCGCCTTCGAAAAGACTTCCGAAAAGTCGACACTCCCGAATTTATTGATCATCAAAAAGATCGCGATCAGAAAACCCAGGTCCCCGATCCGGTTCATGATAAAGGCCTTCTTAGCCGCATTCCCAAACTCCAGGTTCTTAAACCAGTAGCCGATCAGCAGGTACGAGCAGAGCCCTACGCCTTCCCAGCCGATAAACAGGATCACGAAGTTCGAACCCAGCACCAGCAGCAGCATCGAGAACACAAATAAATTGAGATACGAAAAATACCGCGCGAACTGCGGAGCTTCCTCTTCATGCATATAGGAAGTCGAATACAGATGGATCAGAAAACCTACGCCCGTAATGATCAACAGGAAAAGCACCGATAGCTGGTCCACAAGAAACGCAAACGGTATCGACAACTTTCCTACGCTGATAAAGTCGAACAGCGTCACCGTCACCGCTTGGGCGCCCGCCTGCCGGATCTCCCCGAAGATCAGGAGGCTCACGACAAAGGCCGCCAGGATCATCCCGCAGCCAATCATACTCGTCAGTCCCTTGGACAGATAATTCCTGAAAAGGCCGGTCAGTAGAAATCCGACAAGCGGCAAAACCGGGACCAACCAAACTAAATTTGCCATAATATCTTTGTTTCGACTGTATTAAAACTTAATGTTTTAATCTATTCAAAAAGTTCACATCTATCGAGTGCGTATTCCTGTACATCATGACAATGACAGCCAGCCCCACGCTCACCTCCGCCGCCGCCACCACCATAATAAAAAACACGAAGATCTGCGCATCGATCCCCGCCTGCGGATGTATCTTCCCCACCATATTGAATTGCATCTTCGAAAACGCCACCAGCAGCAAGTTCACTGCATTCAGCATCAACTCCACACACATGAAAATGATGATCGCATTGCGACGCGTCAACACCCCGGCTACCCCGATGCAGAACAGCGTCACAGCAAGAAAAATGTAATAATTTATCGGCATAAAATTGTATGAAATTAATCTTTCTTCCCGATCACGACCACCCCAACCATCGCGCTCAGAAACAGCACGCTACTGATCTCAAAAGGAATGACATAATCATGGAAAAGAGCCATCCCCAAATTGTGGATCAACCCGATGTCCCCCGTATTCATCTGCGCCACTTGCGTCTTCAGATCCGCACGCTTTAACGCCGCCACCATCACCAGCAGCAGCGCCCCCCCCGCAATCACCCCGGCAATCTTCAGCCAGCGGTTCTTCTGCGGCTCCGTCTCCGAATTCAGATTCATCAGCATAAACACGAACAGGAACAACACCATAATAGCCCCCGCATACACGATCAGATTGACAATCGCCAGGAACTGGGCGTTCAGTAAAATATAATGGCCGGAAATGGCGACAAACACGACGATCAGCCACAATACACTATGCACCGGGTTCTTGCTGATCACCACCAGGATGGCGCTGAGAATCGCCATGATACTTAAAAACCAGAACAAAACTTGCGTAATACCCATGGAGCAGTTGTTATAAAAATTTATCTATTTCGCTGTCGTAGGCTGATGTTCACCTCTAGCCTTCGCAAAGCCTTGAGGATCCGTAACCGGATCAGGGATCAACAGTTCCTCTTTCCCATAAATAAACCCCTTCCGCGTATAATTTGACGGCGCGAACGTCTCCGACAGATAAATAGCATCCTTCGGACACGCCTCCTCACACAATCCGCAGAAAATACACCGCAACATATTGATCTCGTATTTGGCGGCATATTTCTCTTCGCGGTAAACATTTTCTTCCCCCGGCAGGCGCTCGGCGCCTTCCATGGTGATCGCCTCGGCAGGACAGGCTACAGCGCACAACCCACAGGCAGTGCAACGCTCGCGCCCCTCCTCGTCCCGGTTCAACACATGCAACCCGCGAAACACGGGACTGAAAGGCCGGGTCTTCTCCGGGTAATTGACCGTCGGCTTCTTCTTGAACATATGCCCAAAAGTAATCGACATGCCCTTGGCAATGGCCGGTATATACATCTTCTCCCACATCGTCATCGGCTTGCGGTCCACAGCTTTAGCCCTGCTCGTTAAAGATTGCATAATCAGTTTTTATAAACGTTCGCAAAAATATTTTTCTCTTCCCAATTCACCAAATTCACTCTCTAGCTCTCAGCCTTATCTCTTCCGGCCGCTTTGCGGCCTCCACCGCCTATGTCTGCGTCACTTCGTGACGCGTAACGCCGTCCCGGCGTTACCGCCACCCATAAAGGTGCAACAACACGATGAAACCCGTCACCACCATATTGATCAACGCCAGCGGTATCATGATCTTCCATCCCAGATTCATCAGCTGGTCATAGCGGAATCGAGGGATCGTCCACCGAACCCACATGAAAAAGAAGATAAAGGCCACAATCTTCACAAAAAAGCTCACGATCTGCAGCCCCGCCAATGCATTCTGTCCCCAATGGTCCGCCAGCCACGTACTGTTCACGAAAGGAATATCAAATCCGCCGAAATACAACGTCGCCATTACCGCACTGCTGATAAAAACATTCACATATTCGGAGAAGAGGTAAAAACCCAGCTTCATCGAGGAATATTCCAGGTGAAAGCCCATGTTCAGCTCATTATCTGCTTCAGAGAGATCGAACGGAGTTCGGTTACACTCCGCAAAGGAGCAGACCAGAAAGATCAGGAAGCCCAGCGGTTGCAGCAAGATATAATAGTGGCCGATATGCTGTTGCTCGACAATCGTCCGCAGACTCAGACTTCCGGTGACCATCAGCAGGGAAATGATCGATAGTCCCATCGCCAGTTCATAAGAGATGATTTGCGAGGCCCCGCGAACCGCCGCCAGCAGCGAGAATTTGTTATTCGAAGCCCAGCCGCCGATCATCACCCCATAAACACCCATGCTCACGACACCGAAAATATAGAGGATACCGATATTGACATCGGCGATCTGCATCGAGACATGCCGGCCAAACATATTGAAATGACTACTCCACGGTACTACCGCACTCGTCATCATGGCCGTTAGCATCGCAAGCCCCGGGCCGAGTATGAACAATAGCCGGTTCGAAGACGTCGGGATAATCTCTTCCTTCGCGAACAGTTTCAATCCATCAGCCAACGGCTGAAAAAGTCCACCCGGCCCCGCCCGGTTAGGGCCTCGCCGATCCTGCATGAACGCCGCTACCTTCCGTTCCCCCCAGGTCTCATACATGGCTACCAGCAACGAGACGCTGATGACAATCAGGATCAGGACAGCTTTCTCCGCCAGTAAGAACAAATCAATAGCCAGTAAATTCAGATACATTATTGGTGATTTATAATCTGTCTGTGTTTATTGCTTTTCCAGTTTACCCGTATTCCACGGATTCCCCGCCTGTGAAGTCGGATTCAACCCCCTCGCCTCATGCGGTTCAAAATCCGTACTATGCGCGGGCCCGTTAATTTTGGACAAATCAATCTCCGGCCTGTCCACTTCACTCACCGAGTGAATATCCATCAGCAATTGCGGCTTCCGCCCATCCAACACATCATACAACACCTCCTGCGGCCGCTCCACCCCTACATAATGCCCTTGTGAGATCACCGAATGCCGGCTCACCAGCGTAGGCCCTTCAATCTCCCAATCTGCCGTCGCCTTTTTCTCAAACCGGCACTCATTGCAGATAAAATCCTTCACCTCTCCCCACTGGTCCTTACGCGCTGTAACGCGGAAGACCTCTTCACCCCGATACCACAACGTCACCTTGCCGCTGCACTTGGCATGGCTGCAGTTGCGATGTGCATCCACCGGCTTGAGGAACCATACGCGGTTCTTAAAGCGGAAAGTTTTATCCGTTAACGCGCCCACCGGGCAAACGTCGATGATATTGCCGATAAAGTCATGGTCCAGCGATTTCTGAATGTAGGTAGCGATTTCCGCATGGTCCCCGCGATCCAAAATGCCATGCTGTCTTTTCTCCGTCAGTTGATCGGCCGCATACACGCAGCGAAAGCACATGATGCAACGAGTCATATGCAGCTGAATATAAGGCCCCATATCATGCTTCTCGAAGGTCCGCCGCGCAAATTCGTAGCGCGTACCCTCCTTCCCATGCTCATATCCCAGATCCTGCAGGGAACATTCCCCCGCCTGATCGCAGATCGGACAGTCCAGCGGATGATTGATCAACAGGAATTCGACTACGCCATTGCGGGCGTCGATCACCTTGTCACTGGTGATGTTCTTCACGACCATCCCATCCATGACATTCGTCCGGCAGCTGGCCACCAGCTTGGGCATCGGCCGTGGATCAGCCGTCGAACCGGCAGCCACTTCCACCAGGCAGGTCCGGCATTTGCCGCCACTACCCTTCAACGTCGTGTAATAGCACATCGCGGGGGGAGCGACATCCCCGCCAATCTTCCGGGCCGCATTCAAAATGCTCGTCCCCGGCTCCACCTCAATGGTGATATTGTCGATCGTAACCTTGAATAGTTTTTTCTCGTCAGCCATATCTGTAAAATTTCGTGCTGTTAACTTTTCCTCGCTCTCTTCTCCGCTGCGGCTGCCTTCAGCAGCCTAACCGGGGCCTATGTCTGTCCTTCGGACGACCTCCTTCCAGTCGGTCAGGCCGGCGCGACAACCTCCAACGGATCCGCATAATGCGCCAACCCGTAGTTTCTCACCAAACACTCCTGCGGATTATCCACATGCCACTCAAACTCATCCCGGAAATGCCGTATCGCCGCCGCTATCGGCCACGCCGCCGCGTCCCCCAAAGGACAAATCGTATTCCCCTCAATCTTCCGCTGTATATCCCACAAAAGATCAATATCGCTCTTCTTCCCCTTGCCCGTGTCTATATTCCGCAGGATCTTCTCCATCCAACCCGTACCCTCACGGCAGGGACTACACTGCCCGCAACTTTCATGACGATAGAACCGAGCCAAAGTCAAAGTATTGCGGACCACACATTGATCCTCATCCAGCACGATAAATCCACCCGACCCCAGCATCGACCCCTTCGCAAACCCGCCATCAGACAGGCTCTCATAATTCATCAGTCGCTTCTCTCCCTTAACCGTCTTCAGCAACAGGTTAGCCGGCAGGATCGGCACCGATGACCCACCCGGGATACAGGCCTTCAGCCGCTTGCCGTTAGGGATACCGCCGCAATATTCGTCAGAATAAATGAATTCTTCGACAGAAATCGTCATATCGATCTCATAGACACCTGGTTTATTGATATTCCCGCAGGCCGAGATCAGCTTCGTGCCGGTAGATTTCCCGACCCCGATCTTCACATATTCTTCACCGCCGATATTCATGATCGGCACGATCGCCGCGAGCGTTTCGACATTGTTGACGACCGTTGGCCGGTCCCATACGCCTTTAACGGCGGGGAACGGAGGCTTGATCCGCGGGTTGCCACGCTTGCCTTCCAGCGATTCCAGCAGAGCTGTTTCTTCGCCGCAGATATACGCGCCGGCACCCGTGTGAACATAAATTTCGCAATCGAATCCCGTGCCCAGGATATTCTTTCCCAGCCAGCCATTCGCCCGCGCTTCGGCTATCGCCGTTTCCAGGATCTCAGGGATCCAAGCGTATTCCCCCCGAATATAGATATACGTCACCTTACTCCCCAATGCATACGAAGACACGATCAGACCCTCGATCAGCAAATGCGGCAGAAATTCCATCAGGTACCGGTCCTTAAAGGTACCCGGCTCCGACTCATCGGCATTGCAGACCAGGTGACGAGGCACGCCTTCCGGTTTCGCCAGAAAACTCCATTTCAGCCCCGTTGGAAAACCCGCTCCGCCACGACCCCGCAGGCCGCTCTTCTTCACCTCTTCCGTCACCTGGTCGGGCGTCATCTTCAAGGCCTTTTCCACACTCGCATACCCACCTTCCCGGCGATACACGTCGTAGGTGCGGATACCCTGTACATTGGCTTTGTCTAATAATAGTTTTCTGCTCATTACTTTTAATTATTCGTTGCGGCTTTCTGCCGGCATTCTTCAATAATAGAATCCACCTTCTCAGGTGTCAGATTCTCCCGGAAATATTTGCCCAGCTGCATCATCGGCGCATATCCGCACGCACCGAGACACTCGACGGTCTTCAAGGTGAAAAGCCCGTCCGGCGTCGTCTCCCCGACCGCAATGTTCAATTTCTTCTTGATATAGTCGATGATGTCGTCACAGCCCCGGACCATACAGGGCCCCGTCTGGCATACCTCGAAGACATAGCGGCCTACCGGCTTCAGATTGAACATCGAGTAAAAAGTAGCCACTTCGTAAACCTCGATCGGCTCCAGCTGCAGCAGCGTCGCCACATAGTCCATCGACTCCGCGCTCAGCCAGCCGCCAAATTCATCCTGCGCCATGTGCAGCACCGGGATAATCGCACTCTTCTGCTTGCCCTCCGGATACCGGGTGATAATCTCACCTACTTTCTTTAATTTTTCCTCAGAAAATTTTATCATATTTAAAAATGCTCTTGTCGTTTCTCTCCCCGCTTCGGCCGCCGAAGGCGGCCTCTACAGGGCTAATGTTTGCTCCGCTTCGCTTCGCGACAGCCCCTCCGGGTCCGTCCTAGGCATCCATCTCGCCCGCAATCAAATTCAGCGACGACATCACTATCACCGCATCACTCAACATCGCCCCCTTCGTCAGCTCCGAATACGCCTGGTAGTAAATGAAGCACGGCCTCCTGAAATGTAACCGGTACGGCGTCCTTCCTCCATCACTGATGAGATAGAATCCCAGTTCTCCATTACCACCCTCTACCGCATTGTAGACCTCACCCGACGGAATTTCCGTCTCACCCATTACGATCTTGAAATGATAGATCAACGCCTCCATCTTCGTATAGACATCCTTCTTCTCCGGCAGATAATAATCCGGTGCGTCAGCATGGAATACCGTCGCCTCCGCTCCTTTAAACTCCTGTACCTTCCGGTAAGCCTGCTCGATGATCCGCAGCGATTGCCACATCTCATTGTTGCGTACTAAGAACCGGTCATAACAATCACCTGTCGATCCTACGGGTATATCAAATTCGAAATCCTCATAGCTGGAATAAGGCTGATGTACCCGCACGTCATAGTCGACACCGGCTGCCCGGAGATTGGGACCGGTAAAGCCATAGTTCAATGCCCGCTCAGCACTGATCGGGCCCGCACCGATAGTACGCTCCATGAAGATACGGTTGCGGGTGAACAGGTTCTCGAACTCCTTCAGCACCGCGGGATATTCAGCCAGGAACTTCTCCAGCTTTTCAAAAGCGGTATTGGTAAAGTCCCTTTCGAACCCGCCTATCCGGCCCATATTCGTCGTCAGCCGCGATCCGCAGACCTCTTCGTAAATTTCATAGATAAGCTCCCGGTACTGCATCACGTAAAGAAAGCCGGTAAAGGCCCCCGAGTCGACGCCCACCACCGAATTACAAATCAGGTGATCCGAGATCCGCGATAGTTCCATGATGATGATCCGCAGGTAATCCACCCGCTTCGGCGTCTTCACACCCAACAGCTTTTCGCAGGTCAGGTGCCAGCCCATATTGTTGATGGGGGAAGAACAGTAATTAAGACGGTCCGTCAGCGTTGTGATCTGGTACAAGGGACGGCGCTCCGCCAGCTTTTCAAAAGCGCGATGGATATAACCAACCGTCTGCTCTGCACTCACGATCCGCTCCCCGTCCAATTCCAGGATATTCTGGAATACCCCGTGCGTTGCCGGATGCGTCGGACCCATGTTCAACGTCGTCGTGGTCTTCTCGATGCTGCCCTCAGGCAGTTTAATATGTTGCTCGGTGCTCATGGTAATCTATTTAGCTATTGCTTCGTCGTTTCCGTAGACCAATCCTGCTTCGGCCCCTCCACTCCTGGCGTCCCGCTCGCCGGTACTCTCGGCTCGTTCGGATGACGAGGCGTCTCTATAGCGCCTTGGTTCGCAGCCGGCGGCAACGGTCCCCGGCCAAACATAGCATCATCTTTATCGATACGCGTCTGATCTTCCAGCGGAAACTCCTTGCGCATCGGAAAATACTCCATCTCATCCACATTCAGGATCCGCTTCAGATTCGGATGCCCGACGAAATGAATGCCAAAGAAATCGTACGTCTCCCGCTCCATCCAGTTGGCAGAAGAGTACAATTGTGTCGCCGTGAAGATATCCGGTTGTATGCTGGAAGTAAAGACTTTGAACCGTAGCCGAATATTGTCGGTTAGATTGTGCAGGTGATAGACCACCGCCAACTCTCTGTCCTGCTGGTGAGGATAGTGTACCGCCGTGAGATCTGTCAGAAACTGAAATCGTAATTCCTCATCATCGTAAAGGAATTGCATGACTTTCAGATTCATGTCCTTGGGTGCCTCGAAAGTTAGCAGGCCATAAGGCTCTTCAAAATTCGTCAGCTGATCTCCAAACTTGGCAGTCAGCCGGTTTTTGATTGTCTCGTTGGTTAATGCCATATAGTATGAGTATCTCGGCCCCGGGCCTCGATATTCTTGGTTTATCGTTTTATTGTATTCCGTAGCTGTTCAACAAAGCCTTGTATTGCTCGCTTCCGCGCCGCCGCACGCTCTCCTGCCCTACCAGCTCCTGGATCTTCATGAACCCATCCAGGATCGCCTCCGGCCGGGGCGGGCAACCAGGCACATAGACATCGACCGGCACCACCTGGTCGATCCCCTGCAGCACTGAATAAGTATCGAAAATACCGCCGCTGCAGGCGCAGGCGCCGACCGCCATCACCCACCGGGGCTCAGCCATCTGGAGGTAAACCTGCTTGACAATTGGACCCATCTTCTTCGCGATGGTCCCCATGACCATCAGCAGATCACACTGCCGCGGGGAAAAGGCCAGCCTTTCCGCGCCAAATCGCGCCAAATCATAGTGGGAAGCCATCGTAGACATGAATTCGATACCGCAACAAGAGGTAGCAAAAGGCAGAGGCCATAATGAGTTCTTGCGGGCCAACCCGACCACACTGCTCAGCTTTGTAGTAAAAAAGCCCTCGCCCATATGGCCCTCAGGCATATTGGCCAAGCTGATATTGTCCTTCGTGTCAGCCTGGATGGGGTGAATATTGAATCGAACGGGACGTGCCATATTATAAATATTTTAATGTAATGAAAGGTAGAATCCGGCCCTGTTGTCGGGGTCAGTTAAATAACAAGCAGCCGTAGACAGGGGTTCGCTCCCTTCATTGAATTAACGTAATGTCAGTCTTCCCACGTTAGCGCTCCTTTCTTTATAATATAAATGAAGCCAACCAGGAAGAACCCTACAAATAGTAGCACCTCACCAAAACCAGACCACCCCAACCCGCGGAAATTCACCGCGTAGGGGTAGAAGAAGATGACTTCCACGTCGAACAATACAAAGAGGATCGCTACTAAAAAATATTTGATGGCCATCGGCGTGCGGGCATTGCCCACGGCCTCGATACCACTTTCGAAGTTTTGAAGTTTTTCGGCCGACCTGCGACTGGGGCCGAGAAGATGAGTGACGACCAGGACCGCCCCTACAAAGCCAAGTGCGAAGATGAATTGGACACCGATAGGAAAATAACTGACTGAATTATCTAGATTAGAACCTTGAACCTGAAGCAAAAAAGTATCCATTTGTTAAGGAATTGGCTGGACAAAAATAAGCTAGCTGTTGATATTTCCAACACTTTATGTAGGAAATACGCTAAAATAAGATGGCCCGGCAATCGAGCCGGGCCATCCACAATATCATGAGTCCTATTTCGTTCCTGCCGGCTTCGGTTTTGCCGCCGCCTGCCTGGCAGGACGGCTCAGCAAGGCAATGTATTTGATCGCATCGGCATTAGTCGGATCGACCTCCAGGATCTTCTGCAACCAGAGGATCGCATTGGCCTTGTCATTTTTGGTATTATTATAATAGAAAGCCAGCCGGGAATAACAATCGATAATATAATGTTTATATTTGATAGAGTCGGGACTACCGGCAATCTTTGCCGTCGAATCCATCGCCCTGGATACTTCAGCCATCTTCATTTCGGCATCCAGCGCAATGCCCTGGCTACCCACCGAATCATCCTCCGCCTGCTTGCTCTTCATACACCATAGAAAGCCATAGATTTCAGTGGGATATTGTGTCTCATACATCCCGCAGAAAATGCTATCAGCCGTCTTGAATTGGCCGGCCTGGTAATTAGCTATACCCCAGGCATAAAGATCCGAATTGGTCGGGCTTTTCTTGCTGGCATATACAATGGCCGCCAGATCAGCAACAGCTTTCTTATTCCCCAGTTTCTTAGCCAGTGCTGAGGCTTGCGCCGTAAACGATGCTTTATCCTCGGGTAAAGTATCCTTTTGAATGGCCATTGCAAAGTCCGCAAAAGCCAGTCCCTGTGTTACTGAATCAGTAGCCTTGCCTTCGATAGAGGCCCTGAGGATATAGTCCCTGGGAACAACCGCAGCAGGATCCTGCTTGGTAAAATAAGTGGCGATATTTTGCGTCGCACAGGCCGCATCACCCAGCGTGTCACAGCAATAAGCGACACGCCTGTACATCCCGGGATCGGCCTTGTCACCCTGCGCACTGATCAACGATTGAGCCTTCGCCTTTGCGTCGGCAAACTTACCCGTCACAATCAAAAAGTCAGTGGCCAGTTGATCCGGATAAGCACCCGGATCCGAATTGGCGATGTATTTGTTCAACGCATCCGACGCCTTGGGAACGTCATCGGAATTCCAGTGATTATAATAATAATAGAAGATTTGGTAATAAGCCGGAGCATAAGCCGGATCCAATTCAACCGCTTTTTGGAAAGCCGGCAGGAAAAACTCCTTATTATTCTGGGTCAGGTAGATCATCCCGATCTTAAACTCAGCCTCCGCTAGTTTGGGATCGATACCCAGCGCCTTATTATAGGATTGTACGGCATTCCCACCATCGATCATTTTGTGGTAGGCATCACCCATCAACACATAGGTCGTCGCATCATTGAATTTCTTGATCTGCGTAGCCAGGTTCAGCTTCTCTATCGCATAACTGGCATCACCCGTTTTGGCATCGACATTCGCCTGCGCAACGGCATTCAGCACATCGATATCCTTGCCCTTCGAAAGACTGATCGCCGTCTCGAAATGCGCACGGGCATCCGATGCCTTGCCCATCCGAAGCTCGACATTTCCCATCCCAGCCAGTAACAGCGGCGCATTTCCATTGGTTTGCAACGCCTTGGAATACAGGTCCTGCGCACCCACAGAATCCTTCGAGGCCAGCATGAC
The DNA here is from genome assembly GCA_026225275.1 of Puia dinghuensis. Lineage (GTDB taxonomy): Bacteria > Bacteroidota > Bacteroidia > Chitinophagales > Chitinophagaceae > Puia > Puia dinghuensis_B. The sequence continues at coordinate 16,922 of JAMFSL010000235.1, read as the reverse complement.
CTGGCCATCCCAATAAATCGCCTCTATATTATTGGGATTGGACGCCAGGATCTTATCGAATACATCCTTCGCACTCTTGTACCGCTGGTAATACAGGAATTTCTTTCCCTGATCAACCGATTGCGCAAATACTACATTGCAGAGACCTGCAAAGCCTGCCACCAGTAAGCTGATTCGCATCTTGTTCTTCATTACTTAAGCTTTGTTTAAGAAGTGTGTAAATTTATTGAAATCTGGTTTAAAAGTTTATAAAAATTCAGCTAAAAGTTTTAATATTTTGTATTTATTCTCCCGATACTCTCTTATTGTGAAATCTGTGCATCCCTGACTTCAAAAGGCATGTTCGACGGGTACAAATAAGACTTGTAAAAGATCAACTGCCCGCGTTCATATTGCAGGAAATTCATAAAATTACTCCCCACCCCACTATAGTTCTCCTTCAGGATATAATACAAACGTCGGACCAGCGGATACCTCTTCAAACCAATATTGGCCTGGTAAGGTTTCACATAGGTCTCGCCCCCGCAAGTGATACATCGCAACGACGCAATATTAACCTTACTCAGGAAGCTCGTATGCGTCGTATCACTCAGATCCCCAATCCAACTGACCCCGACAAAGCCTACCGCATTCGGATTGGCCGCTACATAGTCGATGACCCCTTCACTGGACTTCGCAGCGGTGACATTTTTCCCCATCGGCTGACCCCGCAGGATGCTGTCTATTGCAAACCGCACCGTACTCGTCGCAGATACTCCGTCCATCACCGGCTGGTGCCTGACGTCCGTTCCGTTCAGCATATTCTGCAGATCCTTGATGTCAAAAATAGAATCCTTGGAGCCCTTGTTGACGATGACGGCAATCGCATCGTATGCCAATATCCCATACGTTGGCTCCATATGGAAGGAATCGGTATAGAATTTCTCCTCATCTGCCGTCAGCCCCCTGGTCACAATCACCATCCGGGTACTGTCCGTAGTAAGATCGCGCAGACATTGGGCTTCTGCTTTGTAATGGGGTATGATCTTCACATCGGGAAAGGAAGATTCGAAAACTTTGATCTCAGAATCGATGACCGGGCGGAAAGATTCGTCGACACTGATATTAATGGTACCCTTAGTGGGGGTTTCCTGCGCGCCTTTGTTCGCGCCATTGCCACAACTGGCTATCAGCCAGCTTGCTACTAATCCGATCAGTATACCTCTACCTTGCATAATATAAGATTCTACCGAAATGATGAGCCCTCATCAATTAAAATAATTTTTCCTGGACCCGCGATAAACGCGAAATCCGCCATATAGCAGGCAAAGACCCGAAAACATATAGCGCAAATCGTTCGTGATGCTGAAACTGAACCCCAGTTTCGGACCCACTAAAAAGAATATCCCAAACCCGAAGATAATGATGCCCATGCCGTAATCCAGTATGGCCCTTCTAAGGACGTAACCCTTTTTTCGCACATCATCGGGCTCATTTTCCATGATAAACCTAAGTTTTATTGTATTGATCGGGCAAATTAACAAAATCTACTCAAAAATCACTACCTGCATCGGACAGATAACTTATTAAATTGATATTAATATGTGATCCCCAACCCAGCTCGCTCCCCACTTAGTTCTTACGTAAATATTCTAATATGAGATGCCTCTAACCCCTCATTCCATATTCTCCGTACTTTTGCGCCCATGAAAGTCCTGATGGTCTGTTTAGGTAACATCTGTCGCAGCCCCCTCGCCGAAGCCATCCTCCAAGAAAAGGCCCGCGCCGCCGGCCTCGACTGGGAGATCGACAGCGCCGGCACCAACGGCTACCACATCGGCAAAGCCCCCCATCACCTGTCGCAAAAAGTAGCCCGTCACAACGGACTCGACATCAGTCAACAACGGGCCCGCCAATTCATACCCGCTGACTTTCAACGTTTTGATAAAATCTACGCCCTGGCCAGCGACGTGGTCGACGACATCCGCCGGATCGCTGGCCGGCAATTTGATCAAAAAAAAGTCGACCTCCTCATGAACGAAGTCCATCCCGGCCGCGACGAAGACGTTCCCGACCCCTGGTACGGTCCCGAGCCCGGCTATCATGAAGTCTACGCCTTGATCGACGCCGCCACGGACAAAATCATCGAAAAGTACGCCCAACCCGGAGCCGCTAATAGCAGGCCGTCCAAAGATCCATCAATAGATTCCAAACAAGTATGAGCAAAAATAAACCCTCCCTGCCCCAGGGCACCCGCGACTTCGATCCCGAAACCGTCCACAAAAGACGCCACATCTTCGATACGATCCGAAGCGTATTCGAACTATACGGCTATCAGCCCCTCGAAACCCCCGCCATGGAAAATCTCGAAACCCTCATGGGTAAGTACGGCGAAGAAGGGGACAAGCTCATCTTCAAGATCCTGAACAACGGCCTCGGCGATCCCAAAAACATCGACAAGGCCCGCGCAGCCTTTGACCGGGTGCTGAACGGCAAAAACGACCCCAACCTCACCGAACGCGCCCTCCGCTATGACCTGACTATTCCCTTTGCCCGCTACGTCGCCATGAACCATGGCCAGCTGACCTTTCCGTTTAAAAGATACCAGATGCAACCCGTCTGGCGGGCTGACCGTCCCCAGAAAGGCCGCTACCGGGAATTCTACCAGTGCGACGCCGACGTCGTCGGTAGCTATTCATTGATAAATGAGGTCGAACTCGCCTCTATATACACCTCCGCCTTTCGCCAACTCGGCATCCCCGTCGAGATAAAAGTCAATAACCGCAAGATCCTGGCTGCCTTGGCCGAAGTATGCGGCGGCGCCGACAAAATGGTCGATATCACGGTCGCCATTGATAAACTCGACAAGATCGGTATAGAAAAAGTCAAAGCCGAGCTGATCGATCGCGGCCTCAACGATCAGCAGGTCGCGGCAATCGAACAATACCTGGCCATCGATGGCTCCAACACCGAAAAACTCACCGCCCTCAAAAACCTCTTCGCCGCCAACGAAACTGGCAGCAAGGGCATCGCCGAACTGGAATATCTCCTCGACTACTCCGCCTCGATCCCAGCCAGTTCTCCGGCTCCCGTCGCCACTTCCACACCCCCTCTCGCCGTCGACCTTACCCTCGCCCGCGGCCTTAATTATTATACTGGCACCATCTTCGAGATTAAAGCTATCGGTGTCCAAATGGGCAGCATCGGCGGCGGCGGCCGTTACGATGATCTGACCGGCACCTTCGGCGTCCCCAATATTCCCGGCGTCGGCATCTCCTTCGGTGTCGACCGGATATACGACGTCATGGAAGAACTCAAACTCTTCCCCGACACCGTCCACACCGGCACCAGGGTACTCTTCTTCAACTTGGGCGAAGCCGAATCCCGCGCCGCTTTCGGCCTGATGCAACAACTCCGCGACGGTGGCGTCGCAGCCGAACTTTACCACGAACAGGCAAAATTTGACAAGCAATTCAAATATGCGGAGAAAAAAGGTGTCCGCTATGTCGGCATCATCGGCAGCGCCGAGCTCTCCACCCGCAGCATCCAACTCAAAAACCTGATAACCGGCACCCAGACAACCCATAGCTTCGACGACCTCTTTACCCTTCCTTTTGACTAAAATGGAACAGGAGGTGTGCGGAACCGGACAGTAGCTCAAACCAATAAAATCGCAGCTAATTGATTACTAAGACGTAAAAAAATTGGCGCTTTTCTGGCTACCATACTGTTGGATCCCAAAACTAAGAGCATGTTCAGAAACTTTCTTACTATCGCCATACGGAACCTTCAAAAACACAGATCACATTCGTTTATCAATATCGCCGGCCTCGCTGCCGGTATGGCCCTCACGCTGCTGATCGGCCTGTGGATCGCCGACGAGTTCTCCTTTGACCACTACCACACGAATCATCGTCGCATCGTCCAGGCAATGGTCCGGTTTGACGTCACCGGCGCAATGCGTCAACGCGCGATAGACGGAGGTTATACCAGGATGATGAATTATACCATCTCCACCGCTCTTGGACCCGCCCTGCACAAGGGCTATGACGACATCTTTCAAAAGACCGGCATGATCGCGGATAATGGGTCTTCTCTGCTCAACGTCGGGGACAAGGCTATCTCTGTCGATGGCCAGTGGGCCCAATACACCATTCCGGAGATCTTCACCTTCCACATGCTGGCGGGGTCCGCCGTCGCCCTCAAGGATCCGTCGACCATGCTGATCTCGCAAAGCACCGCCGCCGCCCTCTTCGGTCGTACCGACCCGATGGGCAAGATGATCCGGCGGAATAACAATTCGGCATTTTTCGTCGGCGGCGTCTATGAGGATCTGCCAGAGAACAGCACCTTCTACCATACGGGCATCCTCCTGCCCTGGGAAAACCAGGAGGCTGCTTACCTCAATAAGAACACAGACTGGAGCGATCACAGCGCCCACCTCTATGCCCTGCTCGCGGGGAATACGACCTCCGAACAGGCTACCGCCCGGATCAAAGACCTGACTGCCAATGGTGCACATGTCCAATTTCCGCGCAACCCGGAAGTGAAAGAAACCCTGATGACCTACCCGTTGGATCGCATTCATCTCCACGGCGACTTCAAATGGGGCGTACCCGATGGCGGCCGCATCCAGTTCGTCTGGTTCTTCGGCATTATCGGGACTTTTGTTCTCCTCCTGGCCTGTATCAATTTCATGAACCTGTCGACAGCGCGTAGTGAACAACGGGCAAAAGAGGTCGGCATCCGCAAGACGATCGGCTCCCTCAGAAGCCAGTTGATCGCGCAATTCCTCGGCGAATCCATCCTGACGGCCTTGCTTGCTTTCCTGCTGGCAGCCGGCCTCGCCTCCCTTAGCCTGCCTTTTTTCAATGGCATCGCCGCAAAACATCTCCAATTTCCGGCGGCCAGTCCCGTATTCTGGGGCACAGCCCTGGGCTTTACTCTGTTGACCGGCCTCCTCGCCGGCAGCTACCCGGCCTTTTATCTCTCGTCGTTCCGACCGATAAAGGTTTTGAAAGGGGTTTTTCGTTCAGGTCGAGCTTCTGCTCTTCCGCGCCAGGTACTCGTAACATTCCAGTTCACCGTCTCGCTATCTCTCATCATCGGGACGATCGTCGTCTTTCGCCAGATCCAGGTCGCGAAAGATCGCCCCGTCGGCTATACACGCGAAGGACTCATCACCGTCCCCATTAACACCGATACCCTGCAGCATCAAATCAATGCCCTGCGCAACGAACTGCTGGCCACAGGAATGGTGGCAAATGTCGCCGAATCTTCCCTCCCGACCACTGCCTTCGACAACGGCAACTCGATGGGGTGGGAAGGACAGACGGAAGAACAGAAATATTTGAATTTCCATAATGTCAATATCACCCCGGAATTCGGGTCAACCGTGGGCTGGACGGTCCTGCAGGGCCGCGATCTCTCCCGTGACTTCGGCACCGATAGCAGTTCCATGCTCATCAATGCCGCGGCGCTCAAAGCCGCCGGCTTTAAGAATCCCATCGGTCAGCGCGTCACCTTCAATGATAAACACTACACGATCGTCGGTGTAGTCAACGATATGCTGGCCAACTCACCCTACGAAGCCATCGAACCCGCCATTTTCCTCGGCGACGGCGGATTGGGTAATTTTACCATCCGCATCAAACCCGGCAACCCCATGCACCCCGCGTTGGCGGCCATCGAAGCAGTCTTCAAAAAGTTCAATCCGGCCAGTCCCTTTATCTATAGTTTTAATGATGATGAGTATGCACAAAAGTTTGCCACGGAAACCCGCATCGGCAACCTGGCCGCCGTCTTCGCCGGGCTCGCCATCTTCATTTCCTGTCTCGGCCTCTTCGGTCTCGCTTCATTTGTGGCCGAACAACGCACGAAAGAGATCGGCGTGCGCAAGATACTCGGCGCCGGTGTACTAGACCTGTTGGTCCTTTTGTCAAAGGATTTCCTGCGCCTCGTCATCCTTTCCATTTTCATCTCGATGCCCCTCGTCTTCATCGGCATGCACCGCTGGCTGCAACAGTATGCCTATCGCACCCCCCTCTCCTGGTGGATCTTTGCTTCTGCAGGCGCCGCCATCCTGCTGATCACACTCGCGACCGTCGGCGTCCAGTCGCTGAAAGCGGCGCTGATGAACCCTGTCCGCAGCCTGCGAACGGAATGATGCTACTGCAATAAAATGGCTAAATTGCAGTAGTGAAGAAGATAGTCCCCAAACATCCGCTGGCGATCCGCTGGATGCACTGGATCAATTTTCCGGTCCTGGCTGTTATGATCTGGAGCGGACTCTTGATCTATTGGGCTAATGATGTCTACAAGCTCCACCTGGGTCATACCGTCATCTTCGGCTTTTTTCCGGAGTCATTCTACAAAAAGCTCCATCTCTCCTTCCGCCTCGCCGAAGGCATGGCCTTTCATTTTGTGTTCATGTGGGTATTCTTTCTCAATGGGTTGATCTATGTTCTCTATACGCTTGTCTCAGGCGAGTGGCGCTATCTCTTCCCCGACCGGCATTCCTTTAAGGAAGCCTGGCTCGTCCTGCTCCATGACCTGCATCTGCGCAAAACGGCGCCCCCGCAGCTGAAATATAATGGAGCGCAGAAGATCGCCTATACCGCCATCATCGTGATGGGGCTAGGCTCCGTACTGACAGGCCTTGCAATCTACAAGCCCGCTCAATTCCATTGGCTGACTACCTTGTTCGGCGGCTACGGCAATGCGCGCGTCATACATTTTATCCTGACCCTGGGCTATTGCATCTTCTTTGTGATCCATGTTGTCCAGGTCATCCTCGCAGGCTGGAATAATTTCCGGGCCATGGTCGCCGGTTTCGATATCGTTAACGATCCCCCGGCCTCCGCCATTATTGGACCCACGCTCATCGCACCATCACCTGCATCCATCCCCGGACCAGCCCCGGTTTCCACTAACGATAAAACCCCTACCGATGGAAAATAAACCGTCAACCAACGAAGATCCTCAATCCTCCGGGCCTCCCCCCGAGGCCGCACAGACTCCTCCCCCCCAGCCCGCACCGCCCCCCGGGCCTCTCCGCCCCAAACCCTCCCGGGCCGCTCTCCGCGAAGCCCTCCTCAAAGCCGTCGGCCACAGCGATCAGCAGTCGGTCGAACAGCAGATCAACCGCCGCACCTTCATCGCCTTCGCCACCTGGTTCACCCTTGGCGCCGCTGCCTGGAAATCCTGGTTCCTCATTAAGGACGCGGCCCAAAGCGATGGCGTCCAAACACCCCTGCGCAAAGCTTTAAACGTCGACGACAAGATTTTCAAGCATGCCTTTTCCAATGACCACCTGGTCAAAACCTTCCCCAAGTCCGCCGCCGCCCGCAACGTCCGTTATAACAGCGGCATTGGCCTGATCACCAACAGCACTGATACGGCAAATTGGAAACTCGCCGTCACCACCGCCGACAACCGCACTTTCAACATCAGTATCGATGATCTGCGTCAGTTGCCGAAATCGGAGCTGGTTTTCGAATTCAAATGCATTGAAGGCTGGAGTCAGATATCCTGGTGGGGTGGTGTAAAATTCAGCGACTTCGTCCAGCAGTACGGGCTCCAAAAAGAAACCGCGCTGGACTACGTCGGTCTCAGCACGCCCGATGACAAATACTATGTGGGCATCGACACCCCCAGCGCCCTGCACCCGCAGACCCTGCTCTGCTATGAAATGAACGGCCAGCCCCTTCCTATCCGCCACGGCGCTCCGCTACGGCTGATCATTCCCGTTAAATATGGTGTCAAAAATCTCAAATGCGTCGGTAAAATGTTCTTTAGCAATGACCGGCCCCGCGACTACTGGTTCGAACGCGGCTACGATTATTATTGCGGTCTGTAACAAGCTTCACATCACCCCTCCGTCCTCAAGCTCCGGATCGGATTCGTCAGCGCCGCTTTAATACTTTGATAGCTGACCGTCACCAACGTAATAACGATCGCCGCTGCCCCGACTACCGCAAATATCCACCAGGGCAGTGAAGCATGATACGCATAATTCTGCAGCCAGTGGTTCATGGCATACCAGGCGACAGGAATGGCAATCAGCAGGGACAGCGTCACGAGGATCACGAACTCTTTGCTGAGCAGGCCCCATAGGTTGAATACAGAGGCGCCCAGCACTTTTCTGACACCTATCTCTTTTACGCGTTGTTCAGCCATGAAGGCGGCCATGGCAAATAGTCCCAGGCAGCTGATAAAGACCGCAAGGGTGGCGAAGGCGGTCGCCAATTTGCCGGTACGTTGTTCTTCGCCGAATTTTTTCCCATATTCTTCGTCGGCAAATTTATAATCAAAAGGCTGAAGGGGACTATAGGTTTTATAAACCGCCTCTATTTTAGCCAGGGCTTCGCGGGCGCTGATAGCAGGATTGAGCCTGAAGAAATCGAAAGTCTTGCTGTTGTCGGATTCCATGTGATAGAGGGTCGGTCTCACCGGTTCGTAAGGAGATTCGGCTATAACGTCTTTGATCACCCCAATAATGGGCATAGGGTGGTCGTCCCAGCGGATGATTTCACCGACTGGGTTGGTGAGCCCCATAAATTTTGCGGCCGTCTCGTTGATAATGAAGGCCGATGAGTCGACGGCGAAATCTCGGGAGAAGTCACGGCCTGCCGTGAATTGCCAGCCTATTGTCTTTCCATAGTCATAGCTGACGGCAGTATTGGGGAAGTCTACGGCCTGGTTGGGGTCTTTCCCTCTCCACTCGAAGCCGCCGTTGGATGACCAGTTGTCGGTAAGAGGGCTGGCGGATTCGGCCATTTGGGTGACGGCGCCTTCTTTGATCAATGTCGATTTGACGACATCGAAATGTTCGTGGATGCCGGGGGCAAGTCGCCGAATGCTGATGAGTTGGGCGCGGTCATAGCCGATGGGCCGGTCTTTGGCGAATTGGATCTGTCGGAAGACAACGATGGTGCCGATGGCGAGGACGACGGAGACGGCGAATTGGATAACGACGAGCGTTTTGCGCGGAACGGACGCGAATCGACCCGCTTTGAAAGAGCGTTTCAATACCGTGACAGGGCTAAAGGAAGAAAGATAAAGCGCAGGATAGGTGCCCGCCAGGATGCCGGTGGTCATGCTGAAAGCGATGCCGAGTACCCAGAACAGGGGAATGGTCCAGGGGATGGTCATCTTTTTATCGGCCAGATCATTGAAGAACGGAAGCGCCAGCACGACGAGTACCAGGGCGACGACAAAGGCCAGGAGGGCAACGAGAACGGATTCGCTGTAGAACTGGCTGATGAGCTGGCTGCGCAGCGATCCAATGGCTTTACGGATACCGACTTCTTTTGCACGCCGTTCGCTCCGGGCGGTGCTGAGGTTCATAAAATTGATACAGGCCAGCAGCAGGACGAAGATGCCGATGATGCCGAAAAGCCAGACGAACTGGATGCGGCCGCCAACATTGACGCCATTTTTAAAATCGTTGTACAGGTGCCATTTGCTCATGGGATGTAAAAAGACTGCACTCTTATACTTTCTTTCGTCGGGATGCACATGATTGAGAACCGTGGATCTGATCTTTTCTGATGCCTGAGACATGCTGGCATTGTCGGCGATCTGGACATACAGGCGGAAACTGTAGTTGCCCCAGGGGTTTTGCATTTGCCGGATCCAGGGGTTGGTGGCCAGTTTGAGGTCCCAGGACATGATATAGCTGACGTCGGCAAAGCTGGAGTTGGTGGGAAGGTCGGTATAGACGCCGGCCACGTTCATGGCGGTGTTGCCATCCATTTTAATCAGTTGGCCGATGGGGTTGGTATTTCCGAAGAAGGTAGTGGCCAGTGAGGAAGACAGCAGGACAGCATCCGGGTCTTTGAGGGCGTCGCGGGAGCCGCTCATCATATGGAGGCCCAGCAGGTCGGGAGCCTGTGGGTCGAAGAAAGTACCGGCCGCGGATACGGATTTACCGGGAGTAGAGAGGATATGCAGCTCATTCCAGGAAGATCTGACGACATATTTGAAGTCGTTGCCATAGTCTTGCCGCAGGACATCAGCCTCCGGAACGGGCTGGGTCGGAAAGGTGCTGACATTGCCGTTGATCGTCGCGTTGCCCAGAACCTGGGCGATTTTCTCGTACTGGGGATTGCTCTTGTCAAAAGAAGCCTCATCCCAGATCCACAAGCCGATGAGGATCGTGACGGCCATTCCAGCGGAGAGGCCGGCAATATTAATGGCGGTGGCAGTCTTGTTGGAGCGCAGGCTGCGCCAGGCAGTCTTAAAATAGTTTTTCAGCATACCTATCCCCTTTTTATTGGGAAAAGACACGCGGCGGGATGAAATGTTGCATGCCATCGAATTCCTACAACCTCGACGCCAGCATTTATTTCTCCAAATACCGCCTCGCCTCTTCCACCCAGTCCTGACCCGCCCCCAACACCACCTGAGGCTTTAGCCCCACATTATCAATCCCTTTCCCGGCATCCACCCGTTGACTGCGTGTCGTCGCATAATGCAGGATAAACGGCAGACAAGGCAACGCCTCATCCCGCACATTCGCATAATCGAGTATCCCCGCCGTATGCTGCCCCATCAGGGTTACCTTCCGGCTTTGCATCGCTTCCAGCAGGAATTGCTCCGTGGAACTTGCACAGTCTTCATCGATCAGCACTGCTATCTTTTGCGGGAAAGGCCTGCCGCCTGATAAGCTAATCGTATCCCCGTCATTTATCTCCACCATTCGCCCCGGCCGCCCCTGCATCTGCCCAATAATTCTCTGTATCGTGGCCTTATTTTCCTCGGGTATATCCTTCGCATCCAACAGCGCCGCCCAACCCCTGATATTGTCTTCTGTCGCCAGTACATCCACACCGGCAACGATAACCGGAACGGTATACAACCAGGCCCGCAATGGGCTATATACAAAATCGGATCCCCCGCCATTGCCCCGTAGGTCGAGGATCAGATTGGGAACGGAGGCGAGAATCGCCGAATCCGCATGGAAAAGGGAGTCCACCCGCCAGGTATTGCTTTCATCGAAAGTACCGATGCCGATATAATAGGTTTGAGCTGAAAGCCGTCTGGCCTGTACGGTCTGCCACTGCTGCTGAAATCCCGATGAGCGACCGTGTACCGGCTTGGGCGATGCCGTGCCATCTCTGATCCAGAACCCATCGGAAATGGACTCGCCGTCGAAAGTAAAGATCTCGGGGTCAATGCTATGATCTCTTAGATAACCGCAGGCCAAAAAATGTGTCGCATCGAATCTCTTTAATGCTAACTTGACCTGCCCGCGCCGCCACGTCGGAGCCTTCGACGTAACGATCACCCCGGCATAATCCCGGTCAGCAGTTTTACTTTGGATGATGGCGATCGTATAGGTAGAGTCTGAAGTATGGTAAATCCCTTCTACCCCTTTCCGTCGCGCCCTCAGCAGCGACATCGTCTGAGGCGTCAGCCGGATGACCTCAACTGGCTCTGCCCCCGCGGTACTCGCTAAAGCCGGTGGGTCGGCATTCGCCTTGGCCGCCGTAATATAATTATGCCCGTCCCTGAAAAAATCCAGCCATTCCTTCATCAACGCGGCACAAAAGCCCGGCTTATTCACCGTCGCTGCCCTTGTAGCAATATCCGCGGTGGCTGAATCGAAAGAAAATCGCTTATCACCCGTCGCCTTATCCCTGAACCCCGCATAATTCTTCTCCATATATCGCACGAGGAATTGAAATTCATCGGAGCAATTACATTCCTGGGCGGATAAGGCTGGCGCGCAACCCAATAGAACGGAAAAGAAAAAAATCACTTTTATCATGGCAGTGGAATGATCGGTCTACGCATACCCATACCTCCGCTTGAACTCCGCCAGCTCTTTCTCATTCAGCACCTTGAACATATACGTCCGCGTCGACCGGCTGCGCTCGACAAAAGGTATCCGCCGCTCATAGAATTCATTGAACAGCAACGCCAGTTCCTGCACCTGCGCCCTACCCGACAGGTAAAACCCACAATCCACCTTTGCCCCGCCGGATTCGAATGTCAGTTGATTGGTCATCCCATCCGAATTACTTCCCGACACCATCGCCCCATCATTCACGTACATGCCATTGAAGGCCTCCACATTAAAGTCGATCTTGCTGACCATCCGCATCGGATAATGCACGGCGCCGACGCTAACGCCCTCGGCGCTCACCACCAACTCGTCTTCAGAGAGGCCATAGCTTCGAACATCCCCCCGCGCAATGATGGCCCCGAGGATCACAGTGGCAATACCTATCCCGAAAACATAAGGATAATAATAACTTACCGCAGGAATAAAAGCTATCACCAGCGAAGAAGCCGCAATAACCATCCCTGCATAGGCGACATACGCCCTTGCATTCCTGCGTGAAACAACCAATTTCGTACGGAATTCCATTCCCCTAATTTACGCTTTTTCATAAATAACTGCCGCACCCTGTCCTACTCCCACACACATCGTCGCTAACCCATAGCGCACGCCGGGCCGCCGCCCCATTTCATGCAGCAGCGTCGTCGATATCCGCACCCCACTGCATCCCAACGGATGGCCGATCGCAATAGACCCGCCATTCACATTCACAACAGCAGGATCCAACCCCAGTTCGTTTATACATACCAGCGCCTGTACCGCAAAAGCTTCGTTCAATTCGACCAGCCCCAGGTCCGAAGCCCCAAGCCCTGCCCGATGTAAAGCCTTCTGCGTAGCCGGAATAGGACCTACCCCCATAATAGCGGGATCGACCCCAGCCACCGCCATGCTGACTACCCTGGCCATGGGCGTCAACCCATACCGCTTCACCGCTTCCTCACTAGCCAACAGCATCGCCGCAGCGCCATCATTGATACCGGCCGCATTTCCCGCCGTCACCGTTCCGTCTTTGATAAAGGCCGGTCGCAAAGCCGCCAGTTTCTCCATAGAGCTAACCCGCGGTTGCTCATCAGCAGAAAAATAGATCTTATCAGACTTGCCCCCCAAAATCTCAACCGGCACAATCTCGTCTGCCCACTTACCTGCCGCCAACGCGGCAAAATATTTTTCCTGCGACGCCAGCCCAAAAGCATCTTGCGTTTCACGCCCTACTTTCCACCGCTGGGCGACATTCTCCGCCGTCTCCCCCATAGAATACGGATGATAGGCCTCCGCCAGTTTCTTATTCACAAACCGCCACCCTATCGTAGAGTCGACAACCTCCGCCTGACGGCTATAAGCATGCGAAGCCTTAGCCATCACAAACGGCGCCCTGGTCATACTTTCCACGCCGCAGGCGATATACAGGTCTCCTTCCCCACAGGCAATCGCCCGCGACGCATCCATGATGGCCTGCAGCCCTGAAGCACACAACCGATTCACCGTGGTTCCAGCCACTGATACCGGTAACCCTGCCAGCAAAGCCGCCATTCGGGCCACATTCCTGTTGTCTTCCCCCGCCTGGTTGGCATCCCCCGCAATCACATCCTCGATCGCAGCCGGATCGACACCTGGTTGACGCGCCAGCAGCGCTTTAATGACATGAGCCAGCAGATCGTCGGGACGGATAGAGGCCAGCCCCCCACCGAACTTCCCGATAGGCGTACGAACGGAATCAATGATGTAGACTGTTTTCATATGCAGCATAATAAAATGAAGCTTGATAAATTTTGCCGGCAAAATTACATGAATTCCAACGGATAACGCCCTTTTTCCCGCTTCGGCCGTCGAAGCCTCGGCGTAGGCGGCCCTTAACATCTTGCTTAACATCTTGGAAACATCACCGGCCGCCTATCCGCTCTACCTTTGCCCGCAAAGCGCCAAAGCCTCGACATGAACATACTATTGGTGGAAGATGAACCAAAAGTTGCTGACTTTATTCGGAAAGGACTTCAGGAACAACTGCATCCCGTTGAACTGGCTTATGATGGGCTGTTCGGCGAAAAATTGGCATTGGAGAACGAATACGATCTGGTCATCCTCGACGTCATCCTTCCCGGTATCAGCGGTCTCGAACTATGCCGGCGGATCAGAAGATTCAAACCTGACCTTCCCATCCTCCTGCTCACCGCTCTCGGCTCCACCAAAGACAAAGTCGCCGGACTGGAATCCGGTGCAGATGATTACCTTGTCAAACCCTTCCACTTCGATGAGCTGCTGGCCAGGGTAAAAGCGCTCGGTAGACGACGCCTCCTCACCTCCCCCGGTGTTCAATACAGGATCGCCGACCTGGAAGTAGATGGCTATAAAAAAACCGTCCGCCGCGCCGGCAAAGAGATTATCCTGACTGCCAAAGAATTCTCCCTGCTGGAGCTGCTGATCGTTAATAAGAACAGGGTTCTGTCCCGGACACATATCGCCGAAACGGTCTGGGGCATCAACTACGACCGGGGCACCAACCTGATCGACGTCTATATCAATTATCTCCGGTCGAAGATCGACAAAGGCTTCACCCCAACCCTCATCCATACGGTGATCGGTATGGGCTACGTGCTAAAAGAAGAATAATATGAAAATCAGCAACGCGCACAAAAGCGCCTGGCCCAGGTCGTACCGATCAGCCTCATTCTCATCTTCATCCTGCTGCTGAGTATGTTCGGCAATTTCAAAGACGCCCTGCTTGTCTTTATCAACGTGCCCTTCGCCATTGTCGGCGGCATCGCAGCCCTTTACATCACCGGCACCAACTTCAGTATATCGGCAGGAATAGGCTTCATCGCCCTGTTCGGTATCTGTATCCAGGACGGCATTATATTGATAACAATGTTCAAGGAGAACCTGGCACACGTGGGTGGCAGCCATTCGTTCTATTTTGATATGGAACGGATGGAGGAACAATCCCGCGGCAACGTGATCCCGAAAGATGCGCATTTATCTCTTTACGATTCTATCCGCATGGGTGTCCGGGCAAGAATACGACCGGTAATGATGACGGCACTGATGGCGGCCATTGGTCTGACACCGGCAGCGCTGTCGCACGGCATCGGCTCGGAAAGCTCCCGGCCTCTCGCCCGTGTCGTCATCGGCGGTATTTTGAGCGCCATGGTCTTCTCGTTGTGGGTGTTCCCGCTGGTCTTCGGCTGGGCCTACCGCAACTTTCATAAAAAAGTAAGCTAACCCCTGATGCCGTATTCAGTGTGCAAAAGTTTTATGTATCTTTAAGCACATCACCTAAAAACGCTGCCATTATGGGATCCCAGGCAATGCAAGCCAAATTGTGGGGACGCTACCCGCTGGAATGGTCCACCATCCAGGAGTCGACCAGCACAACCGGCTACAACCGCGCTCTCAGTATCTTGAACCTCACCGGGCAGGAGACCCTGTTGGATATCGGCTGCGGTTCCGGCTTCTTTTGCAGCCTGGCAGCTCCGAAGGCCCGCTTTATTACGGGTCTGGACGCCACGGTCGAACTGGCGGAGGCAGCACGTCGCCGGCTCCCTGCCTACCCTTTCCTGGTAGGTGAAATGGAAGAACTACCTTTCCCGGACGAGGCCTATGACGTAGTCACCGGCTTCAACTCCTTTCAGTATGCCGCCACCATCGCCAATGCTTTTGCAGAGGCACGCCGCGTGCTCAAACCCGGCGGACGCCTCGTCGTCATGATCTGGGGCAATAAAGCCGACTGTGAGGCAGTCTCGTACCTCGCCGCCGTCGGCAGCCTGCTGCCCCCGCCACCACCCGGCGCTCCCGGCCCCTTCGCCCTCTCAGAAAACCAGCTGCTGGAAAAGACCCTCGAAACGGCTGGCTTCACCATCCGCGAAAACACCGACGTCCCCACTGTATGGGACTACCCCAATGCCGAAACCGCCCTCAGCGGATTTCTTGCCGCCGGCCCCGCCGTCAAAGCCATCGATCTCAACGGTTACGACAAAGTCGCTGAAACGGTAAAAGCCACCTTCGGACCCCATACCCGTCCCGACGGTCATATCATCTATAACAATAAGTTCAGAATAGTTCTCGCAACGAAATAGACCATTTCGTGCAACTCCACGAAATGGTCTAGTCCTGCCTCGTCGCCACACCCTGTGGCCTTGTCTGACGCTACCTCGTCGCCACCCCCTGTGGCCTCACATCCGCACCCACCGGCAACGCCGTCGGATTAGTCGGCTCACTGACCGTCCCGTCCGTCCCTACCTTCAACACATGCAAATAATTGAAATCCCCAACCGTGAAAACCGGATTAACACTCTGGCTCACTACATACAACGTCAGCCCATCCGGCGAAAAACCCAACGAAAAATCCCCGCTAGAAGGCGACGTACCCCCACTGACATTGGGACCAGAATCCTTCAAAAACAACTTGGCCATAAAAACCGGAGCATCAGTATTCTCCACATTGAAAACACTGACAGAGTTCTCACCCGAATTTAGCGTATACAACCGCGAGCCCTGAGCATTAGTGCGTAGCCAGCAGGTAGCTGGCCCAGAAGACACACTTGTTTCGAACGTCAGCACACCCGTCTCCGCATTGATAGAATAAACTCCGAAAGCCGAAGCCACCGGGAAGCCGACATACAACGTCTGACTCCTGGGATTCTGCGCAAGCCCCAACGCTCCGCCATCACCAGCCGGCACGGAGTAAGGTGCGCCGGGAGCCAGTTTCAACCCACCCGTTCCCTGCAGGCTGAAAGACAACAGCGTCCCGATCCCATTCGACATCTCCGTCGGTAGCATGAAAGCCAGGAAATCCGTGGCAAAAAGATAACGCCGGTCATTCGACACCAGCACCTGTGAAGGGGAACTGCCCGCCGGCACCTGCACCTGACCTGAAGGCACCTGGGTCAACCTGCCTGCACCATCCACCGTAAAGGTCGTATAGTTAGGTGCAGTGGTGATAGTATGCAGCGGATCGAGCGCCTTATTGGCTACATACACAAATTCTCCGTTGATCGCCACACTACACGGCGTCTGACCGCCGGAAGGAAAAGGGCTGCCCGCTACCGGTGTCAGCGACCCGTCGGGATTGATGCTAAATACCGCAACCGTATTGCTGCCC
>JAMFSL010000234.1 GCA_026225275.1 Puia dinghuensis | reverse complement strand
CCAGTATTATGGCTGGACGCGCAGTGATTTCACTCCCTACAGTAATATCACCCAGGTGGTGAAGATGCAGCAGGAGGCCCTTCGCACCAGCCAGCTGAATTATTACTATATCGGGAAATTCCTGACCGACTATTATATCATCCAGCTGACCCAGACCTTTGGCGATGTACCTTTCTCCAAGGCTGAAGCGGCTATGAACGGCGACCTGTCACCTTCCGCGCTGATGCCGGCTTATGACAGCCAGGAGTCCATTTATCTCCAGGTGCTTGCCGATCTGGAAACAGCCAACGATTCGCTGAGCACCAGCGGCACTATCAAGGGTGATATTATCTACAGCGGAAATGTCAACCAATGGAAGGAGGCTATCAATGCCTTTGCGCTCCGCGTCCTGATGAGCCTGTCGCTTAAGACCGGCGACCAGCAGCTGCAGGTACAACAGCATTTCAGCAATATCGTCTCCAACCCGAACAAGTATCCGCTGTTCGGTTCTAACAGCGATAACGCCGAACTTCAATATTATAACATCAGCGGCAATTATTATCCCTATTATAACAACAACAGCCTCAAGACCGACTTCTACCTGGACAGCAGCTTCGTGACCCTCCTGAAGGGCCTGCAAGACCCGCGGCTGTTCACGTTCGGCAATCCGACTACGGCCTCTGGTTTGCCTGCCGGCAATTTCAACGCTTATAACGGTGTGCCGGGAGCCGCCGCGCTGTCCGATAATGTAGCGGCAGTCTCCGGTGGTCTCGTTTCTGCGATCAACAATCGCTATGCCTATGATCCCATCAATGAGCCCAGCGTCGCGATCGGCTATGCGGAACAGGAGTTTACCCTGGCGGAAGCGGCCTACCGCGGATGGATCGGCGGCACAGCCAGCACTTACTATCTGAATGCTGTGCAGGCTGCCCTCAACTTTTCCAATTACGGGGACACCAGCTATACCCAAGCCCAGATCACGGCCTATGTCAACCAGCCTTCCGTACAGCTACAGACCGGCACCGAGCTGCAGCAGATCCTCACCCAGAAATATATCTCCATGTACATGAATACAGGATGGGAGCCTTTCTATAATCAGCGCAGGACCGGCATTCCTGTTTTCGATACCAATGGCGCCGGCATCCTCAACAATGGACAGATTCCCAAGCGCTGGATGTATCCGACCACAGAGTACAATAACAATAGCGTGAATGTGGATTCGGCGGTCAACGCTCAATATCCGAATGGGGATAATATCAATGGGGTCATGTGGATTTTACAGCCGGAATAATTCATCCAACAGAATAATTAGTTAGATTCATTCAATCGATTCAAGATGAAGAAAAATATATTGCTTATAGTGTGTCTGAGCGTCTTTACCAGTACAGGGTTTGCCCAGACTGTCCGGAAGGTGGTATTTGTCATTGCCGACGGCATTCCTGCCGACGTTATTGAACACCTGCAAACCCCTCACCTCGACTCCATTTCACATGCGGGGCGGTACATGCGGGCGCATGTCGGGGGCGACAAAGGAACTTATTCGGAGACGCCTACTATTTCGGCTAATGGGTACAACAGTCTGCTGACGGGTACCTGGGTAAACAAACATAATGTGTGGGATAATAATATCAAAGCGCCTGACTATCATTATCCCACTATATTCAGGTTGTTCAAAGACGCGTATCCGCAAAAGAAGATAGCCATATTCTCCAGCTGGCAGGACAACCGGACCAAGCTGGTAGGAGAGGGACTGGCCGAAACGGGGAGTATCCATTTCGACCAGTATGCCGATGGGTTTGAATTGGACACGATACGCTTTTCGCATGATCGGCAGCGGGATTTCATGCACAGGATAGATGAGCAGGTAGTGGACCAAGCGGCGAAAAGTATTGCACAGACTGCTCCCGATCTATCCTGGGTATACCTGGAATACACAGATGACATGGGACATATGTATGGTGACTCCCCTCAGATGGACACGGCCGTTGCCTATGTGGACAGGCAGATGGGTCGGATCTGGGACGCTATCCAATACAGGCAGAAGCGATTTAAGGAACAATGGCTGATCATCATTACGACCGACCACGGCAGGTCGGAAGAGAATGGAAAGGGCCATGGCGGACAGTCGCCCCGGCAGCGGGGCACGTGGATGATCACCAATTCCCCGGACATCAATACTTACCCGGATTACTACCATCCTGGCATCGTCGACATTCTCCCCACCATTGCCCGTTATATGAACATCACTATTCCGCTGCCCGTCAGCCGGGAACTGGATGGGGTTCCTATGATTGGCAAGGTATCCCTGGCCGAAATGAGTGTGAACTGTTTCCAGGGGAAGCTGGACATCAGCTGGACGGCCCTCGATCCTAGGGAAAACAGCCGGGTGAAGGTATGGATTTCGACCACCAATAATGTCAAATCGGGTGGGACGGATGAGTATCGTTTAATGGGTGAAGCGCCTTTGGGGCAGGAGCATATCGATATTGATGTAAAGGGCCAGCCTTCGACTTTTTACAAGGTGGTGTTGGAGGGGAGAGATAATAGCCTGAATAAATGGGTGGTGTCGCCGGGGCAGACGAAATAATTGGAGTGCCTCCGCCCCAAAGGGTGGGGGCATTTTTTTTAGGCATGATCAGATGGTGATTAATTAAAAAGCACGCCCATTGTCAGACTTTTTTTGACCAAACTGTCCGAGTGGCTGTTGTCTTTAATTCCATAAGTAGTAATTAAAGTAAGGAACAATGTTTTTCTGGGCTTAACCTTTTCCTGGAAAACGTCCAGTTTTTGCTGTAGTGCTCCGGCATAGGATTTACTAATGGTTAACTCACCTGTATAAAATTTTATCTCACAAATATTAATGTTATGGTCATCCCGGTCGATCAGTAGATCGATCTGAGCACCATCCTCTTTTGAACCTTTAGGAGGTACATATCGCCAGCTTGCTTCTTTTGTCAACTTTTCTGTAAGCCCGAGGCCATTTTTGATTTGATTAATATGCTTTAGGCAGACCGCTTCAAATGCCATTCCGCTCCATATTTTGTAAGACGCACCTTCGCTTAGCCTGGCCCAGTTCGTTGTATTATCGGCCGTGTCCATGAATTTTAGGTAAAACAATGAAAATTCATCAATCAAACGGTAGATGGCATCTTTAGTCTCTTTATCATACGGCGTATTTGATTTAATGAAGCCGGATTGCTCCAATTCATCCAGCATCAGTGTCGTACGGCCACCTGAGCTAAGCCCACATTTTTCAATAATCTCCTGGCGCGTCAACCCTTTAGGGATAGACGCCAGAGCTCGCACCGCCTTTAGATGATTATCTGCCTTGTCAAAAAGTGAGTTATAGAGATTATTGAATTCGCCATTTAATAATCCATTTTTTGTGAAGCAGGTTCTTTCGATCACTTGTGAAGCGCTATCTCCCTTTCTGACATTGTTCAGGTATTGAGGAATACCGCCCAGTACCATGTAAATCTTCAGTATCTGGTATCGGTCCAAATTGCTTCCTT
>JAMFSL010000032.1 GCA_026225275.1 Puia dinghuensis | reverse complement strand
TTGGTTCTGACGGCAATGAAACCGGCCTGCAGAGCTTTGGGATGATGGATGTGGAGATGCAGGATGCGGCAGGGAATAAACTCCAGCTTGCCAGCGGGCAGACGGCTACGCTGACCTGGGCGATACCCGCTTCATTACAGACTGCGGCAACGGCGACTATTCCTTTATGGTATTTCAATGATACGACCGGCCAGTGGTTACAGCAGGGATCGGCCACGCGCGAGGGAAATAATTATGTGGGGCAGGTGGGACATTTCACGTTCTGGAATTGTGATGCCCCGATGGGGACGGTGAATTTCAGCGTGTATTTTAAAGATCAATATGGTAATCCTCTGGCGTATACGTATGTCGAATTCCAGTCAGCAACCTATGGCACACGTGGGGGGTATACGGATTCAACGGGACATGCGCAAGGCTTGATACCCAGGAGTCAGCAGCTGCTGATGCAGGTGATGACTGAATGCGGCGAATTTATCGGCGGAGTGAATGTAGGACCGGCGGTGGCCGATGTGGACCTGGGAACGGTAACGGTGAATATTGTTCATGCTGAACTGACGCTGACGGGAACGGTAGTGAATTGCAACAACAATCCGGTGGACAGCGGGTTTGTAAGCGCCCTTGTGGACGGGTTAAGTTACCGGGGATCGGTGAGCAATGGTACGTTCACGCTGCCGATCAGCCGCTGTTATCTGTCGACCGTGCCGGTACAAATATTGGCGGTGGATGATTCGACCGGCCAGCAAAGCGCTGTCGTGACCATATCTGCGGATACGGGTACTATCAATGTCGGGCAGTTGAGTGCCTGTAGCATGGTCCTCCCCAGTCAATATATCAACTTCACGGTTGGTGGAACTGCGTATAATTTTGGTCCTTCGCAGGCTACCTTTAGCTATGTCTTTTATCC
Organism: Puia dinghuensis; assembly: GCA_026225275.1. Lineage (GTDB taxonomy): Bacteria > Bacteroidota > Bacteroidia > Chitinophagales > Chitinophagaceae > Puia > Puia dinghuensis_B. The sequence goes on along the minus strand of JAMFSL010000032.1, from coordinate 4,879 downwards.
CTTCCCCACTAATTCAACCTATCTGGTGGCTTCTACCGGTAGTAGTACTATGGGGCTGGGCATCAGCGGGCTGACGGGTGCCGGCACCTACACCGATTCGATTTATTTCAACATTGGCACCACGGACTATACAGGGCCTATTACTTATAACGTCACAGCCTTCGGGCCGGTTGACTCTTATATACAGGGGACCTTTACAGGACCGATAGTCACAACGAATGCGACCCCGGTCGTCGCAACCACCTTAACGGGAAGCTTCTCTATTCAGCGTACTCAATAGGGTGTTCCTGAGGGTAGGGGCTTAGGAGGAAAACCGTCCGCTGACGACGAGGTCTTTGCTGTCGGGGGTGTATTTGTAGAAGCCCTCGCCGCTTTTGATGCCGAGATAGCCGGCGGTGACCATATTGGTCAGCAAGGGGCAGGGAGCGTATTTCGGCTGACCGAAGCCGTCATGGAGCACTTTGAGGATAGACAAACAGACATCCAGGCCGATGAAATCAGCCAATTGCAAGGGGCCCATCGGATGGGACATTCCCAGCTTCATGATCGTGTCGATCTCCTGTACACCTGCAACACCTTCATATAGGCTAAATACTGCTTCATTCAACATGGGCATCAATATCCTATTGGCGATAAAGCCGGGGTAATCATTTACTACACAAGGGGTTTTATCCAACTTACCTGTCAATTCCACCATTTGGCGGGTGACCATCGGGTCTGTGGCGTAGCCGTTGATGATCTCCACGAGCCGCATGACGGGGACAGGGTTCATGAAGTGGAGGCCGATGACCGATGCGGGGCGGCGGGTGGCTGCTGCAATTTTTGTGATGGAAATGGATGAGGTATTGGAGGCGAGAATACAGGTTTTGGGAGCCGCCTGGTCCAGTTGACGGAAGATGGCGAGCTTTAATTCGGTGTTTTCTGTGGCGGCTTCGACGACGAGTTCGGCTGAGGCCACGCCTGCGGGGATATCTGTATAGGTGGTGATCGAGGCCAGGGTGGCCTGTTTATCTTCTGGTTTCAATACGCTTTTTGCGATTTGCCTGTCCAGATTGGCGCTTATAGTGGCGAGGGCCTTGTCCAACTGAGCTCGCTGAGTGTCTATCAGGCTGACGGTGAACCCTTTCTGGGCAAATACGTGTGCGATGCCATTACCCATGGTACCGGCGCCGATGACGGAGATATTTTGCATATGGCTTTACTTTAGAAGAAGCGTGTTGCGAGCTTTCGGGATGCTACTGTGAGGTTAGCGGTCCGGATTGGGATGTTACTGGCTGGTGGACGTGTTATTACGGAAATCACCCCGTTTCCAGGCCTGGATGAAATCGGCCCAGGCGAGCGGGTTGAAGATATTCTGGGGCGGAGCCTGGCCCTGGTAATAATACTTCTGGGCGCTCTGGCGCAGATAAGTCGCCGCGGCCTCACCGGCATTAGCGGGCAATCCTCTGGAAAGGACGTTGCGCTTGGCGGCACTATTGTTCTGACGGGCTATTTCGATGTTGTCGTCCGGCACGGGGGTGTTGACAAAATCCCGTTCGAACTGTTCACGTGTAGGCCGGGCCCTGATGACGGTGGCGGGGAGATATTGGGCGTCCGGGGTCAACAATTGGATGATACTATATTGGTTACCACTAAAGGTGTCTGCTATGTTGAGGGTAAATGTTTTATAACCCACGCTGGAGAATTCGATCTGATCGCCTTTGAGGACAACGATTGAAAAAACCCCCTGATCGTTGGAGTAGGTACCCTGGTTACGTCCCTTGACTATTACGCTGACGCTGGGAATCCCTTTTAGACTATCGGATGTCATAATGACACCATAAAGCTGTACAACTGAGTCTCTTAGCTTATCAAATTGAGCACGGGCAATACAAGGAGCAGTTAGCAGCAGAATGTATAGTACAGTTTTTTTCATTCGGTTTCAAAATTAAACTTTAAACCTTTAATTCGGCAAACAAAGTAAGGAGGTGAATGGTTAATTTTGTCTCAAATTAGAGTTTTTAACAAAACCTTGCGAATGACTCAAGAAAAAGTTTTGGAAGCCCTTGGAAATGTACAGGAACCTGACCTGGGAAAAGACATTGTCACACTGGATATGGTGAAGGATGTAGAGATTGACGGAAATTATGTTGCTTTTACGGTAGTGCTGACGACGCCTGCCTGTCCGATGAAGGATCATATCAAGAATGCCTGTATCAACGCGATAAAGCTGCTGGTGAATAAGGAAGCGACGGTCAATGTGAGATTTACGGCCAATACGACGACTCATCGTAAGGATGCGCGGGAAATGCTGCCGAAGGTCAAGAATATTATTGCTGTCGTCAGTGGCAAGGGCGGGGTAGGAAAGAGTACGGTGGCGGCTAATTTTGCGCTGGCCCTTGCCCGGGGGGGCGCCAGTGTCGGATTGATGGATGCTGACATCTATGGTCCCAGTGTTCCGATCATGTTTGGCGTTCGCGGTGAGCGGCCGATGATGATGGCGGGGGGCCAGAATGGGAAAGGGCTTATTGTGCCGCTGGAAAAATTCGGGATCAAGCTGATGAGTATTGGGCTGCTGATCGATGAGAAGAATGCGGTGGTATGGCGCGGGCCGATGGTCAGTAGTGCTATCCGCCAGTTTGTGTCGGATGTTTTCTGGGATGAGCTGGATTATCTGGTGATCGATATGCCGCCCGGGACGGGGGATATTCATCTGACGCTGATGCAGACGGTTCCGGTGACGGGGGTGATTGTGGTAACTACTCCGCAGGATGTTGCATTGGCAGATGCGAAGAAAGGAATTGCGATGTTCGGGCAGGCGCAACTGAAAGTTCCGATCATCGGGCTGGTGGAAAACATGAGTTATTTTACTCCTGCAGAACTACCGGACCACAAATATTACATTTTCGGTAAGGATGGCGGCAAGCGGCTGGCGGAAGAATATGATATTCCGCTGCTGGGGCAGATCCCGCTGGTGCAGAGCATCCGTGAGGGTGGGGACATCGGGGTACCGATCATGGTCAGCGACGATGCGGTGACGAGAAAGGCTTTCAGCGATTTTGCCGGGAATGCGGCAAGGGCTATTGCGATGATTAATGCGAATATGCGGGCGGAGAAAGTAACCGAGAGGATCGAAGGTTACGAACGAGAAGAAGCGAGGAACGAAGCTTCGACGAAGTTCTGAGGTGGTTGCGTAGGGGATGGGGATGCGCGACTATTGAATTGGTTTGTTCTTTTGTGATGGGGGCAGAAAATTTTCTACGGATACCACTTTTTTACCAGTTTTTGCTTCCAATGCAAGTCTCGCATCTTTTGCTATTTTTCCGCCTTTTTTACCCGCTACGATATTTTGAGGCAATCCCTCGGCACTGTCACTTTCGGCGATCTGCTTGGTAGAAAGTTCTGCAAGGGCAGTGAAAATCAATTCGGCGTCTGTCATATGGTCTCGCAGGTTGTGGGTTTTCAAACCTTTGACCTGTTTGTGTTTTTGTACGGAGAGACCTGTCCATTCCTGATGAATTACATTCGTTAGGAGGGCAAATTCATCTCCCTGCTTCACGCCATGTTCCTTCCAGTAATCAGTCAGTTTGTTTCGGATTTCCTGGCCGGTCATCCGTTGTTGTATCCATTTTTCGCTTCTTCCTAGTTTTTGCCAATTCTCTCTGGCCCGATCCAGACCTTGCGCCGGGTCGGTTATTTCCTGCATTCGTTCATATCCAACTTTGGCAAGCCATTTTTTAAAAGGTTCCGCTTTAGGGGAAGGAATGGATTGGATAATACGTAACAAAGTACTGGTATCTGCGGCGTCAGTTTCGCGCATTTTCCCATCCGGCGCTTCCAATTTCAAGTGTACGATTTCCTCGTACACTTCACTTCCTTCTGACTTCAGTTTCTTTTTAAGGTCACTCCAATAACGTCTCGGAACGGTGCTATCGGTTAAAATTTCAATAACATCTATAATGGAGAAATACCATTTCTGGTCTTGCTCGATCCAGGCGGAGCGTACTTTTTTACTTTCGAATAATTTTATATTGCTCATAGTAGAGGTCTAATTCATAGTGTAATTTAAAGGTTTTTTAAAACCCTCTAAAAAAATTAGCAGGTAACATTGGAATTGCGTTTGAGAAAGGCAACGCTGAAAAATGGTATCTTTAGCCTATGTATATCCCTCGGCGATATGAAGAGAAGGACCTGGAGACGATCCATGCGTTTATCAGGGAAAATTCTTTTGCGATCCTGATCAGTGTAAAGGATGGGATGCCTATGGGCACGCCTATTCCTTTGCTGCTGGAAAAAGATGGGGACGGACGGGATATTCTGATGGGACATATTTCCAGGGGGAATGAGCAGAAGTTGACCTTAACGGAGGGGGCGAAAGTACTGGCGATCTTTCCAGGTCCTCATGCCTACATTTCGCCACGCTGGTATACACAGATGAAAGTTCCTACCTGGAATTATGTTTCGGTGCATGTTTATGGGACGGTGGCGATTGTGGAGGGTGAAGCATTGCGTGCTGCCCTCTCCCGGCTGATGAACAATTATGAGCATGGGATGCCGCGGCCGGTGCAGATGGAGGAGATCCCTGAAAAGGAATTGAATGCGGATATGCGGGGTATTGTGGGGTTTCAGATCCTTATTGAAGATATACAGGCAGCGTATAAGCTGAGTCAGAATCGGGATGAGCAGAGCTTTCACCAAGTGATAGGGCAGTTGGAGCAGGGGGATGAGGTGGCGAGGAATGTGGCGGCGGAGATGGGGAAGGTAGGGAAGAGGTTGTTCGGGGGCGCGTCAGAGGGGACGGAGTAGCGGGGATCGCCAAAATGTATGTATTTTTGCGGTCATGACACGCCAGCAGCTAATAGCGAGGATACGGGCGACGGGGACGTATCTCTGCGTCGGT
>JAMFSL010000031.1 GCA_026225275.1 Puia dinghuensis | reverse complement strand
CTGACATCGGCTGCATGGATGAGCAAGCCGAGCTGGCAAATCAGGCCCCTGCTGGATCCCGTTTTTCCCTTGGAAGAATTTAAGTTCGAAGCCGATCGTGCCCACTCCCACGTTATTGAGCTGAACTCTTCGCATGCCATCCCCATTACTTTCCCGGATGTCATGGTCGATGTGATCGAACAGGCTGTCCGCGCAACCATGTTAACTAATTAAGTCTTAAAAAAATAAAATTTAAAAAATGAAAATCACTTATTATGGCCAGTCCTCTTTCGCTGTTTCAGTAGGCGGCAAAACCATTCTTTTTGACCCTTTTATAACCGGAAATGAGCTGGCTAAAGACATCAAGATCGATAAGATCGAGGCTGATTATATCTTTGTTACACACGGGCATTTTGATCATATACTCGACGTCGTCGCTATCGCTAACCGCACCGGTGCAACCGTGGTAGGAAGCTGGGAGCTTATTAATTATTTCACCAAAGAGGGCGTTAAAAGTGTTTTTCCATTAAATCCTGGTGGAAAACACGATTTTGACTTTGGAACGGTAAAAGCAGTTGTCGCTCAGCATTCTAGCAGTTTCCCGGACGGGAGTTATGCCGGTGTAGCAAGTGGTTTTGTTTTCAAGACCGCTGACGGAAACTTTTACTACAGCGGAGACACCGCCCTTACCTATGATATGACCTTAATTCCAAAATGGGCCGCACTCGATTTTGCGGTTCTTCCTATCGGAGATGATCTTACTATGGGCGTAGAAGACGCGATTAATGCTGCCGGCTTTGTACAGGTAAAGAAAGTGTTAGGCGTGCACTATAATACTTTTGGATATATTAAAATCGATACAAAACAAGCTGTTTCAACATTTAAAGGCGCTGCCATTGAGCTAAGCTTGCCTAAAATCGGAGAAACTTTTGAAATATAGGCTTGTTTAAGGCCTCGTTACTATAAAAGCCCTCTCAAAGGTTGGAGGATGTTCCGATTGCAGAGGGCTTTTATGGTTAGCTGGCTGCTCATCTCTGCTCAATTTACCGATCAACCTATTCGCTGATGAGAGTAAAATGAGAATGACAATGAAAAATAAACAGGATAAAAAATTTACGTTATTTATTGCTTATCTACAAACATGGCCTTAAATCACAAACAACCAGTAAATCCCGAAGATGATCTTGGTTTTGGCTATCAACCGGTGATCAAAAACCAACCGTTGATAAACAAAGATGGGGCCCCTAATGTAAGGCGCAAGGGTCTATCTTCACTTAATATTTCAGATAATTACCACAAGCTCACGACCATGAGCCTCTGGAAATTCATCTCATTAGTTGTACTTGCCTATCTTACCTTAAATATTGTATTTGCATTGATATATATGATTTTTGACCATAATGTCCAATACGGGATAAATGATGATATAGGGTTAAGTCATTTTTGGGAAGCATTCTTTTTATCTGCGCAAACTATTACTTGCGTTGGTTATGGGCATATTTATCCAAAAGGAGTGGCAGCTAATAGCATAGCTGCTTTCGAATCAATGCTTGGTGTACTATCCTTCGCAATGGCAACCGGTTTATTATACGGACGATTTTCAAAACCATCTGCGAAAATCATTTACAGTAAAAATATAATTGTCGCGCCTTATAAGGACAGTTGTCGAGGTTTAATGTTCAGATTGGCTAATGGTCGAACGAATATTTTAGTAGATCTTAATATTGATATTATGTTTTCTTATAACGAGGAAGTGGATGGCAAGCTGATCCGTCGCTTTTTTCCTTTAGAATTAGAAAGAAAATCAGTGAGCATTTTAACCTTAAACTGGACAGTTGTTCATCCACTTGACGAAAATAGTCCTTTAAAAGGCATGACCCTAGCTGACCTCAAAAAATCTGAAGCAGGTTTCGCGGTGTTATTAAAAACATTTGATGATGCATTTTCACAAACTGTTCACTCACGTACTGCTTACATGACCGAAGAAATAATTTGGGGAGCTAAATTTAAGCCCATATTTGATAGGGATCCTGATGGACGTCTTATTTTGGATTTAGGTAAGATTAATCATTATGATTTAGTTGAACTGCCTGATTGCATACAGGGATCTTTTTGATCCAGCATTTTTTTGGTTATATCCCATTGCTCAGCAAGGACCTAGCAACCAAGAGAAATTTCAGCTTCCAACCCGTCAATTGTTATCCGGACTATAGATGGGGATCATGCAGTCCTTAGTCGCTTTTCTTCTCTTAGCCTAGATAAAATCATAACGCATAAATAGTTATATTTTAACCAGTTACGCATTCGGTGGGTCGTACAGGATTACCTCCGCTTCGCTACGGTTACCCTTTTACACTTCGGGCCCTTACCCAAGGCCCCCTATCCCGCTATCGCGGGATGAGGCTTTTTCATGCGTCCGCTTAGGAAAATAAATTTTCCTCGCTACCGCACAAAAAAGCCCCGCAGCTTTGCTGCGAGGCCTTGTGGGTCGTACAGGATTCGAACCGGTGACCCCTACCATGTCAAGGTAGTACTCTAACCAACTGAGCTAACGACCCTCGCTGCCGAAGTCCCCCTTCCGGGAACCCATTTCGGACTGCAAATTTGAATTAAATTTGGTTAATAACCAAAACCGGCATCGAAATTACTGCGGTTTTCCTTACATTAGTTGACCAATTAAACATTTCCAATGAAAGCTCTTATCCTCAGCCTCTCCTGTCTCCTTGCCCTCTATAGCTATGGCCAACAGTTCCGCCGCGAAGAATGGACCGCCGAACAAAATATCCGGGAACTTCGCCGCCTGAGGCATGAAGAGGACATGATCTACGTCCATTGGATAAAGAATAATCGTGGCGAATATGAATTCTTCTGCGATAACAGAAGCTTCTCCAATTATACTGTGGAAGTCAGCTTTACTGAATTTGTCAACCTGCAGACAACAGATGTTATTCTCCCCGCCAAAATCGAAGTCCCGCCAGGCTTGAACAGACGACTTTTTATTTTGCGAAAATCGACGTTGGGCTTATCCAGTCACTTTCAATACCGCCACAGAAGCTATAAAGGCTGCCCCGAACCCAAAATAGACACCGGCTTTGCCTACCTCTTACCCGTTGCTCCCGGAAAATCCGCCCGTGTCTCCGAACTCAATTCCCTCGCCGCAGAATATGGCGATGAAGCCCCGCCTAAAGACTGGTATTGCCTGAGTATGCACGTCCAGCCCGGAGATACCGTCTATGCCGCCCGCCGTGGCCGGGTGACGAATACCCGGGAGCATGCCGCCCTGCAGGATTCCGGCTACACCTATTCCAACGATGATAATTATATCGAGATCGAGCACAACGATGGCACCTTCGGCAAATACTCGGTATTCAGGGATGATGCGATCTTCGTCCATCCCGGCGATTATGTCGAGGCCGGCCAGCCCATCGGCATCGCCGGTGGTGACAAATATGCCTCAGGCCCCCAGGTCAGATTCAGCGTCTTTTATCACCTCGACCAGGACGTACTGGATAAAGATGGCAACAGCACCGGCAAAACCCGCCATTGGGCCTTTGTGCCGCTATATTTCTGGACCAAAGACAACGGTAAAATGCGATTGGTCAACCGGTCAACCTACACCTCAGATCATCCCGGTGACCTGGTAACCCAGGAAATGAATAAAAGGGAAGCAAAAAAATGGAAGGAGAAGCACAAAAGCGCCTGATTACAAAGGTCCAGTACAAAAATTTCGAACCGGGAGAATTCACCGACCGCCAACCACGCACTGCCGAAGAGACTATCCACCTCATCGAAGCATTCCCCTGGCAGGAACAGCGCGACCATCTGCATATCGGCCTTACCGGCCCATCCGTCAGCATTGAAGGCGCCGACGGTGACTTCCTTAAGCTGGCACTTTATTACAATGATAAATTTGTACTCTACTACGTCGATGTCAACCACCATCTCTATTCGCATTCTTTCATCGACTACCATGACGCCTACCCTTATATCCGTACCTTCTTCGTAAACGGCGCCGCACCGGCCGGTTTCAAAGATGAGCAGACCTTGTTCCAGCATGTATCCGTGCATTTCAAAGACCAGGATTTCAGCTACACCATAGGGAGATCCGGGAGATTCGCGGTGGTGATCGCGGTGCAATGCGCCGCGCTTTTGGGGATTCTGATTTGCAGCGCCGCCCTGTTGATCGCTTTGGGCCGCCAACCAGCAGCTGGCTATCTCCTGATCTTACCGGCTATTTTGGCGTTTTTATGGACATGGGGGGTCGCGGTGGCGATCAATCATTATCAGGCAGGAAAAAACAAGGTTCTGGTGATATCCCGGGGAAAAGATGAATTTAGCTATGGCCCTTTGTCAGGCCCTGAAACCTTTAACAAGAAAGACATCATGGATGTCACCACATATGGCGGCCACAGAAGAGGTGGTGGCTATTCTATCCTGACGAGGGTACAGATCAACTTCAACGACGGCCGGTCAATCGACATCTCCTGCTTGCTGATCCCGCAGGAAAAGCTGGTCGCAAAGCTGTGGAACTCTACGCAGAGGATAGGATCGCTCAGGTATGCCTTTATCCCCGCCGGCGCTGCATCTCCTTTTTGATCAATCCCAGTTCCCGTCCCGTCTGCCCGCTGACAGAGCTGTTCTCCTGCGCCCTTCTCATCAGGTAAGGGACCACATCCCGGATAGGACCGAAAGGAAGGTATTTGCTGACTGCACATCCGACCTTCGCGAGGTTGAACGTAATATTGTCGCTCATGCCATACAGCTGGGAAAAATGGATATGCGGATGACCCATCGAATGTCCTTTTTCCTGCAACAACTGCACCGCATACAAATTGCTATACTCATTGTGCGAAGCAACGATCAGCGCAATCCTGTCCAGATGCCCGATACAAAATTCCAGTCCCGCATTATAGTCCTGGTCGGTCGCCGTTTTATCCGGTTGAATAGGAGACGTATATCCCTTCTCCTTCGACCGCTTCCTCTCCTTCTCCATATACGCGCCCCGCACCAGCTTCACCCCCAGGATAAAATCCCGCTGTAGAGCCGCCTCATAAGAATCTTTTAGAAATACCAACCTGTCGGCACGATACAGCTGAATCGTATTGTACACCACCGCTCTCTCCTGATTGAATTCTTCCATCATCAGGATCGTCAGCACATCTACTGGATCCTGTATCCAGGTCTCTTCCGCATCGACCAGCACGCCGATACGCTTATCGGATGCTTCCTGAGCAATTTGCTGCATCCGCCCGCTCACCCGCCGCCATTCTTCCTGCTCGGAAGGTGTCAACGTCTCCAACGCCCGGACATACCGCTTCATCAGGCTGCCCTCCAAATGCCCCATTGCCTCATCTAATTTCTCCAGCAATCCGAAGCGAGCGATGCCCGTCACCTTTATGCTCATAAAGGGTATATTGGGTTGAGTAGCGGCATAATCGATCACCCGATTGAACTCATTCATCGCATGGTCATAGCCCTCCTCTCCTTCCTCACCTCCTTCTACGCCATAATCAAGGATCACCTGCACATGATAGTGCCCCAGCTTCCTGGCTACCACAGCCGTCTCTTCCAGCGTCTCCCCGCCTACGAATTGCCCAAAAAGCGTATTTTTTATCAACCCTTTCACCGGCAACCCTGACCTGATCAGCCACGGCGTCACCCGCGTGCCCAGTTTCACCAGAGCGCCATATCCCATGCTGGAAAAAAGGAAGGCCGCTTTTTTCAATTCTTTATCGGATTTGTATTCAAAGGCATTCGCGGTATTCTCGAAAGAAACCGCCGGGGGAGCTATATCCATATGTTTATATTAAGACCTCTATTTGCCGGCAAAAATATATAACTTAGGTCAATGAGAAAATTTACCTGCTTTTGGCCTGCATGGTGCCTCCTGCTGGCCTGCCACCCTTCCCCGCATTATGACACCATTATCCGCCACGGCCTGATCTATGACGGCACCGGCGACTCAGCCTATAAAGGTGATATCGGCATTCAAAAAGACACCATAGCCTTCATCGGTGACCTGTCCGATGCTCAGGCTACCCGCGACGTGGACGCCAAAGGAAGGGCCGTCAGCCCCGGCTTCATAGATATGCAGAGCCAGTCGATGGTTTCCCTGCTGCAGGACGGCCGGTCGATGGGGGCTATCCGCCAGGGCGTCACCCTGGAGATCTTCGGCGAAGGTAGCTCGGAAGGCCCCTATACTGACACTATGAAAAAGATCGAACAGCGTGAAGAAGGTGATATAAAATATCCCGTGGCCTGGACGACGCTGAAAGATTATCTTCAATACCTGCAGAAAAAAGGAGTATCCACCAATGTGGCCTCTTTCGTCGGTGCAGCCACCATCCGTCAAAACCTGCTCGGCTATGCCAATAAAGCCCCGGATTCGGCACAGCTCGAAAAGATGAAGACCCTCGTCCGCCAGGCCATGGAAGACGGCGCCCTGGGCATCGGCTCGGCTCTCATCTATGCCCCTGGCAGCTATGCCAAAACCCCCGAGTTGATTGAGATATGCAAAGTAGCCGCACCTTACGGCGGATCATATATCTCCCATGTGCGCAGTGAAGGCAATCAATTGCTGCAGGCAGCCGATGAACTGATCCAAATCTCGAAACAAGCGCAGATCCCCGCCATCTTCTATCATTTGAAAGCCGCCGGCAAAAGCAATTGGAACAAAATGGATCCGCTCATCGCCAAGATCGACAGCGCCCGCCACGCCGGACTGAACATCTCCGCCTGTATGTATACCTATACCGCAGGAGCCACCGGTTTCGACGCCTCCATGCCCACCGACGTACAGGAAGGCGGCCTCGACAAATGGATCGAACGATTGAAGAACCCCACTATCAAGAAGAAGGTGATTGCCGAAATGAAGACGCCTTCCGATACCTGGGAGAATCTTTACCTCGGCGCCGGCCCGGACAACATCATCTGCACCGGATTCAAACAGGATTCCCTCAAATACCTGACTGGCAAACGGCTCAGCGAGATCGCAAAAATGCGGCATACCCCGCCGGAAGAAACGATCCTCGACCTCGTCATCCAGGACCATTCCCGGGTCGAAGTCATTTATTTTCTCATGAGCGAAGAAAATGTACAAAAGGAAGTCCGGCTTCCCTATATGACCTTTGGTTCCGATGAAGCCAGCATGGCCCCTGAGGGCGTGTTTCTGAAAAGCAACTGCCACCCGCGGGCCTATGGCAACTTCGCCCGCCTGCTGGGCACTTACGTCCGCGATGAAAAACTCCTTTCCCTGGAAGAGGCCATCCACAAACTCTGCGGCATGCCCGCCGATCTTCTTCATTTGAAAAAAAGAGGCGAACTTCGCACCGGCAATTATGCCGATATTGTCGTCTTCGACCCTGCAACGATCCGCGCGAACAGCACCTATGAAAAGCCTCACCAACTGGCTACCGGCGTGAACAACGTCTTCGTCAACGGGACAGAAGTGCTGAAGGATGGACAGCATACCGGCGCTACACCAGGACGGGTCGTATATGGCCCGGGGTATAAAGGCGATCAATAAATGCACAATGGCATCACAAAGAAAATTATGAAGATCATCCGCACCGATATCTACAAGTTCAGCATCCCCATGCATCCGTTCACCATTGCGACAGGGACGATGAACAGTGCCCAGAATACCCTCATCCGCGTCCATACCGATGCCGGTTACTATGGTGTCGGCGAATGCTCGGCCTTCCCCATGATCGTCGGCGAGACCCAGGCGACCTGCTTCGAAATGGCCAAAGACTTCGCCGCTGTCTGGAAGGGAAAAGAAGCCCTGAACAAAGAAGCCCGCATGCAGGATCTCCACGATCATACAGCCTTCAATGCCACCATCAAGAGCGCCTTCGACATGGCCCTGCACGATCTTGCGGCCAAAGCAGCAGGCCAGCCGCTGTATCGCTACCTGGGTGGCAAAAAGAAGGAAATAGAGACCGACCTCACCATCGGTATCGGTAGCCCGGAGGAAATGGCGCGGACCGCTGTCCGCTTCAAGGCGGATGGTGTGCGCATCATCAAGATCAAATTAGGGAAGAATGGTCCCGAAGACGTTGAGCGTGTCCGGAAGATCCGCGACGCCGTAGGGCCGGAGATCGGCCTCCGCATCGATGCCAACCAGGGCTGGGACTTCGACTCGGCCCGCAATGCGCTGCAGGAAATGGGCGACTTGAATATCCAGTTCTGCGAACAGCCAATGCGGCATTGGCACGATGACAGGCTTCCTAAACTACGCCGCAGCGTTCCTATTCCTATCATGGCAGACGAATCCGTATTTAACCACCACGACGCCCGCCGCCTCATTGCCGCCGACGCTTGTGATTATGTCAATATTAAATTCGCCAAATCCGGCGGTATCCTCGAAGCTACCCGTATCAATGAAGTATGTGAAAAGAATGGTATCCCTTGTATGATGGGCGGAATGCTGGAAAGCCGCGTAGCCCTCACCGCCTTCGCCCACTTCGCCCTGGCCCACGACAATATCATCTTCTATGACATGGATACCTGCATGCTGGGACATAAGGAAGATCCTGTTACCGGCGGCGTCCAATACCGGGGCTATTTCCTGGACATTCCCGATACACCCGGCCTCGGCGCAGATGCAGACGATGCTTTCCTGCAACATTGTGAAAAAGTCACGGTCTGAGCCGCCCCACCCCGCCGACCCTTCGGCCCCGTAAGTTCGCCGTTATCCGCTATATTTGCACCCAAATCAGAAAGGACGATGACACCCAAAGCAAAGACGGCCAAAGAATCCCAAATTATCATGACCGAACTGGTCCTGCCGAACGATACTAATGTTTTCGGTAACCTGATGGGCGGCCGTCTGATGTATTGGATGGATATCGCTGCGGCCCTCGCCGCCGGCAAACACTGTAATGCCCCCGTCGTCACCGCCTCCGTCGACAATATCTCCTTCGAGAACCCTATCAAACTGGGCAATGTCGTACACATCGAAGCCAAGGTTAGCCGTGCCTTTAACTCATCCATAGAAGTTCACATGAAAGTCTGGGGGGAAGACCATACCCAACAATACAAATACAAGAGCAACGAGGCCTATTATACATTCGTCGCACTCGACCCCAATCGCAAACCCCGGCCCGTCCCTGAGCTCATCGCCGAAACAGAGGAAGAAAAACGTTTGTATGACGGCGCCCTCCGCAGACGCCAACTCCGTCTTATTCTGGGTGGAAAAATGAAACCCGAAGATGCTGGAGAACTGAGAGCCTATTTTTTGAAAGAATAACAGCCAGTACTACGATTTTACGATCATCGCTCCGCTGCGGCCGGCTTCGCCAGCCTAACCGGGGCCTATATCTGCGGCCTATTCGGCCGCGACCGCCCCTCCGGGAGCGGTCTGCCGCATCATGAACTTTTTACTCTGCTCGATCGCATCCATGATCTGTTCAAGGATCTTTTCCGTTGGCGCATCATAATCGATCACCAGCGGCTCTTTAAATTCAACAGTCAGCTGCACCCCCCTTTTCTTAAACTTCAGCCCCTTCTTGTCAAAGGCGCGCCAGAACCCGCCAATCACCACCGGCACCACAATCGGTTTGTTTTGCTTGATGATCAGCGCCGTCCCCTTCCGGCCCGGGGCAAAGGCTTTGGTAGTCCCCTGTGGAAAGGTGATCACCCAGCTGTCTTGCAGCGCCCGCGTGATCTTCCGCGTATCAGAAGGATCAAGCCCCTTTCGTACTTCCGTACTACTCGGGGTCCAGGTTCGGCGGACGGTCAGTGCCCCAGCCATAGTGAACAGCCTGCTCACCCATGTAGCCCGCATGGTCTCTTCTGCCGCAACATAATACACATTGGTAAAAGGATTCAATAGATAATAAGGCAGGCCCAGCTTGTCTTTCTTTCGCCATTTAACGGCACAGAAAATATGCAGAAAGGTGATGACGTCCGCAAAATAAGTCTGGTGATTGCTGACAAAAAGAACATTGCCTTTGGGCAGGCGCCGCAAGTGTTCAGTACCGCTTATTTTCAAGCGATTCACAATCGTCAGACCGGGATAGGATACTACCCCTACTATGGCATATACTAGCTTTCTCACGAAACGAAAACGCTTCAATCGTTCTCTCAGACTCATGGGTATGTTTTTCAGTAGAACGGAGCTCGCCCCCGCCTGCCGAAAGTACGGAATTGTTCACACATCTCATTAACTTTGACACTTATGCAACTCAACACAGTCATCTTCGACATGGACGGTCTTTTGATCGATTCCGAACCCTGCTGGCAGGAAGCCGGCACAGAGACACTCCGTCAATTTAACGTCACGCTCTCGCCCATCCAGTACCATCACACCACCGGCCTTCGCACACCTGAATGGCTCGACTACTGGTTTGGCTATTTCGACATCGATAAAGATCTGATTCCCGCCGCCGTTGCAGCCCTGCACGCCAACGTTTTCGAAAAGATCCGGACAATGGCCGAACCATTGCCAGGTGTCCACCAGGTACTCAATTTCTTCAAAAGCAAAAATTTCCGCATCGGCCTGGCTACATCCTCGCCTTTATCCCTCGCAAAGATCGTAACCGACAAACTGAATATCGGCGACTTTTTCGATGTCGTTTCTTCCGCAGGCGACCTTCCTTTCGGTAAACCGCATCCCCAGGTGTATATGAATTGCGCTGCCGAACTCTCTTCCAACCCCCTCGAATGCCTGGCCTTTGAAGATTCTTTCAATGGACTCATCGCCGCCAAAGCAGCCCGGATGAAATGCGTCGCCATTCCCGTGCAGGATCAATACGCCCTCCCCAAATGGGGCGCCGCCGATCTTAAACTAACCTCACTTCTCGAGTTCGGTGAAACCCAACTCGAAAGCCTCATATAAAACGTCCCCCAGACCCGATAAAACGTCCCCCAGACCCGCTGGGCATAAAAAAGACCCCGGAGATGATCCGGGGTCTTATAATTAATCTATTCAAGCTTAGTTCGCAGCTTCTCCACCAGTGGCGGGGCCGGCTGCTCCATGCTGATCTTTCTCTTCTTGTTTCAGCTTCTCCTTGATAGAGGCTAAAGCGCCGAGATCGCCCAGGGTGGGTTTTTCCACCTTCGCCTGGATGTTCTTGACAGCCTTGCGGGTCTTGTCCGCATCGGTCCTTTGCTCTTTACGCAAAGCTTCTCTTTCCTCTGTCTTTACCTGTTCCCACAGCCTTGTATGAGAGAGGACGATACGCTTTTCGTTGCGATCGAACTCAATCACCATAAAGGGAGCGGTTTCGTCAGCCTGTACCTGCTTGCCGTCTTCCTTGTTCAGGTGACGGTTAGGAGCGAAGCCTTCCAAACCATAAGGCAACTGCACGATAGCACCCTTCTCATCCTTACGGATGACCAGGCCTTCATGTATGGAGCCGATGGCGAAAGTTTCCTCCAGCGCATTCCAGGGATCTTCTTCCAGCTGTTTGTGTCCGAGTTGCAGTTTACGGTTATCCTTGTCGATACCCAGGATCATGACATCGATATGCTGTCCGACCTTGGTGTATTCAGACGGGTGATTGAACCGTTTCAGCCAGCTCAGATCGCTGATATGGATCATACCGCCGATACCGGGAGCCAGCTCGACAAATACGCCATAAGGAGTGATGTTCTTCACCAGACCGTTGTGACGGCTGCCCTGCGGGAATTTCGTTTCTATAGTATTCCATGGATCTTCGCTGAGCTGCTTGATAGACAGGCTCATCTTGCGTGCATCCTTATCCAGCGTGACGACCTTGGCATTATGCTCGTCGCCCAGCTTGAAGAATTCCTTCGCATTGATCGGTGTATTGGCCCAGGTGATTTCACTCACATGCACCAACCCTTCTACGCCCGGCATGATTTCCAGAAAAGCACCGTAGTCTTCGATATTGACCACGCGGCCCTTGACGATCTGCCCTTCCTTAATGGTCTCAGGCAGCACATCCCAGGGATGCGGAGTCAATTGCTTCAAACCCAGGCTGATCCTCTTCTTTCCATCGTCGAAATCCAGTACCACAACCTGCAGCTTCTGGTCCAGTTTCAGCACCTCGCTCGGATGGCTGATACGTCCCCAGCTGATATCGGTGATATACAGCAGACCGTCCAGACCGCCGAGATCCATAAAGGCGCCAAAATCGGTGATATTCTTGATTGTACCTTCCAACACCTGTCCTTTCTCCAGCTTGCTGATGATCTCCGCGCGCTGCGCTTCGATATCGCTTTCGATAAGAGCCTTGTGAGATACGACGGCATTCTTGATGGCTTCGTTGATCTTGACCACCTTGAACTCCATTGTCTTGCCAACGAACTGATCGTAATCCGTAACAGGCTTCACGTCGATCTGCGATCCGGGCAGGAATGTTTCCATACCGAACACGTCGACGATCAGGCCGCCTTTGGTCTTGCTGGTGACCGTACCGGTAACCACTTCGCCAGTCTTGTGTACTTCCACGATCTTCTCCCAGGCACGCGTGATCCGGGCCTGCTTACGGCTCAGGTGAAGATGACCTTCCCTGTCCTCCTTCTCTACCACCATCACTTCCACTTCATCACCCGTTCTCAGGTTGACGAGATCGCGGAATTCATTCAGAGATACCAGGCCATCGCTCTTGAACCCGATATTCACCACCACATCGGTCTTGGTCAGCCCTACTACCAGGCCCTTGACCAGTTCGCCGTCGGTGATCGCCACGAAAGTGTCTTCATACACCTTGTCATACTTGGATTTTTCTTCCTTGGTGTAAACAGCCACATTCCTTTTGTCGATGCTCCAATCAAAATCGTCATGTGCAGTCTGCACATGAACAGGTGCTTTTGTTGTCGCTGTAGGCTCGGCAGTAGCAGTCGCCACTTCCGGAGTCTCCTGTGTTTCAGCGTTTGAGTTAACAATATTGTTTTCAGACATAATAATTAAAACCCCGAGGTTTTTGATTCGGGGTAGCAAAGTTACGAAAAAAATGCGGGAAAAAGGCTTCCCAAAATATAGCCTCTTTCCCGCATATCTCTTATGTCTGACCTTCGGTCGAGCCGCTGAAGCGGCTCCGCACTCAATTTTCACCTATTTAGCCCTCCTTTTCCAGGGCGCGAATACTGTTTGCCACCACCCATCCGCTTGTCCAGGCATGCTGAAAATTAAATCCTCCCGTAATTCCGTCTACATCGAGGATCTCTCCCGCAAAGAAAAGGCCGGGAACCTTGCGGCTCTGACCCGTCGAAGGCTCTATCTCCGATAGCCTCACCCCGCCTGCCGTCACAAATTCTTCTTTAAAGGTCGTTTTCCCTTGAATGGTGAAGGCCCCTGCAGATGACAAGCCAACCAGGCGATTGGCACCTTTGGCCGGCAAATCAGCCCAGCGAACCCCTGCAGGAATATCCGCTTGCCCCAACCAATAGTCCCACAGCCGCTGGGGCAGCCCAAAAGGATTACCACTGCTGACCTGCCGCCCGCCCAACTCCTGCCGCAGATCCTGCAACCGTTCTCTGACCTGCTGTTCGGAATAGGTCGGTAGCCAGTTCACCTGGATGCCAAACCGGTAACCACCCGCAGCCAGTTCCCTGGCGCCCCAGGCAGACAGCCGGAGAATTACCGGCCCGCTGAGTCCCCAGTGTGTGATCAGTAAGGGCCCCTTTTCCACCAGTCGGCTGCCGATAACCTTTACCTGTACCTCCGGCACCGAAATGCCCATCAGCTTCGTGATCGGGTCACCCGGCATATTGAATGTAAAGAGTGAAGGCACCGGCTCCTCTATAGAATGCCCTAACTGCCGTATCCAATCAAACATTCGTGATTTAGGATAGCCGCCGCACGCAACACACACATAATCAGCATCTAACAAACGCCCATCCGCCAGCTCCACCTGGAAACCCGGACTCACTGGCCCATCCCCGCTCTCCACCGGGCTCACCATTTTCACTTCCGCATGCATCCGGATCTCCACCCCATACCGGTTCACCTCTTTCATCAGACAATCGATGATCGTCTGCGAAGAATTCGTTACCGGAAACATGCGTCCATCTTCCTCCGTGGCCAACTCCACACCCCGCTCGCGGAACCATGCTATCGTATCCGTCGTGAACCACCGATGAAAAGCCTTCCGCACAAAATGCCCCCCTCGCGGATACCGTTTCGCCATCTCGGCGATCTCGAAACAGGCATGCGTCACATTACAGCGCCCACCGCCGCTGACCTTTACTTTACTGAGTAATTTGCCCGTCTTTTCCAGCACAGTTACGTGCAGGCCGGGATGCTTGCGCGCCGCATTCACCGCACAAAAGATGCCGGCTGCACCGCCGCCAATGACAATAAGATGTTGGGATGATGGGGAAATCATTGCGACAAGACACTGTCCCCGGTGACCAGGTGTGGATTGGCCTTTTCCGCCGCTTCTATGATACTATAGTCGGACAGGATATCGGCCTTGTTCTTCCGGATAGCCACGTCATGCTCGAAATGTACGGATGGCCGGTGGTCGAATGTCCTCACGGTCCAGCCATCGGCTTCTGTATAGACTTCACGCCGGCCAAGGTTGATCATCGGCTCGATGGCCAGCACCAACCCTTCTTTTAACTTGCCGCCCGTTCCACGCTTGCCGTAATTAGGCACCTGCGGATCTTCATGCATATTCCGTCCCAGCCCGTGCCCTACCAGTTCCCGCACCACGCCATAGCCGTATCTCCTTTCTGTATGCTCCTGAATGGCATAGGCAATATCGCCCACTCTGCCACCGGCAACAGCTTTCTCAATCCCTTTATAGAGCGATTCTTTCGTCACCCGGATCAGTTGCAGGATTTCCGGACCGGGATCACCGATGGCAAATGTATAAGCATGATCTCCATGATATCCTTTTTTAAATACTCCGATATCGACGGAGACAATATCACCCTCCTTCAAGGGCTGCCCATTAGGAAATCCGTGTACTACCACGTCATTAACCGACGTACACGAAGCAAAAGGATAGCCCCGGTAGTTGAGAAAAGAAGGCACAGCACCGTTATCCCGGATAAAATCCGCAATCAGTTTGTCTATTTCCAGTGTCGTCATTCCGGGTTGCAGCACTTTGGCCACTTCCGTCAGCGTTTTGCTTACCAGCTGGGCGCTATCCCTCATCAATTCGATTTCCGCCGGTGTCTTGTAATGAATCATGGGTATTCCTTGTATATCAAAAAAACCTGTTAGGACACTATCCTAACAGGTCGAGGTATGAAAAAGTTGACTATGTATGTCGGCGACCTAGATCACTGCATTGGATACGGAGGAGGAGGACTGACGCCCCTGGATCCTTCCGCTCTTCATGAGCCCGTCATACTGACGCATCAGCAGCTGGGTCTCGATCTGTTGTAATGAATCCAGGATAACGCCCACCATGATCAGCAGCGAAGTGCCGCCGAAGAAGGAAGCAAAACCCTGGGTAATACCCAGACGTTGAGCGAATCCCGGCAATATACCTACGATTGCCAGCAGGCAAGCGCCCGGCAGGGTGATCTTGTCCATCACAGAACCAATATAGTCGGCCGTCGGCTGACCCGGCTTGACGCCCGGGATGAAGCCATTATTGCGCTTCAGGTCGTCGGCAATTTGTTTAGGATTGAAGATAAGTGCCGTATACAGGAAAGTAAACCCGATAACGATCCCACCGTAAATGATCATGTGTACAAAGTTACGGGGATCCGAAAAGAGACGGGCGATACCTTTCGTCGAGTCGAAGCTCGAGAAGATAGTCGGCAGGAACATGATCGCCTGCGCGAAGATGATCGGCATAACACCGGCGCTGTTGACTTTCAACGGCAGGAACTGGCGGGCGCCACCAAACTGACGGTTGCCGACGATCTGCTTGGCATAGTTGACCGGCACCTTACGTACACCCTGGATCAGGACGATCAGTCCCATGATGATAGCCACCATCACGGCGACCTCGATGACAAAGATCAGGATGCCGCCGCTGCCCATGGCAACCTTGGCATTCCATTCCTGAGAGAACGAACGTGGCAGACGGGCAAGGATACCGATCATGATGATCAGCGAAGTACCGTTGCCCAAACCCTTATCGGTGATCTTCTCACCCAGCCACATGACAAACAGGGTACCCGCCGTCAGGACAATGGGAGTAGTCAGCCAGAAATAAGTACTGAAAGAATCCAGTATAGCATCCTTGCCCATACCCTTGAGATAGGTGACGTAGGCATATGCCTGAACGAAGGTGACGACCACTGTCAGGTATCTTGTCCACTGGTTGATCTTTTTCTGTCCGCTGGCGCCTTCCTTCTGTACCTTCTGCATCTGCGGGATCAGGATCGTCATCAGCTGCATAAAAATGGAGGCAGAGATGTATGGCATGATACCGAGCGCCAAGATACTGGCCTGCGAGAAAGCACCGCCGGAAAAAGCGTCGATCAGTCCGAGCGCCCCACTCTTAGCGTTGCCGCTCAGCGCACTCAGCTTGTTAGGATCGATGCCCGGCAAAACGATATAGGTACCTAAGCGGTAAACGAATATCAGTGAAATGGTCACGACGATCTTACTCTTAAGATCCTCGATGCTCCATATATTTCGTAGTGTCTGTAAGAATTTCTTCACGGGAACAACGTCATTTTTAATGATACAGAAAAACAACAAAGACGCATCGTAAGACGCGTCCATGCAAGTTACATAAAAATTACTTCAGAATCTCTATTGTTCCGCCGGCCCCTTCGATCGCGGCCTTGGCCTTTTCGCTCACTGCATTCACCTTGAAGGCGATCTTGGCCTTCAGTTCCCCGTTGCCAAGGACCTTGATAAGAGCCGTCTGATTGATTAACCCGTTGATATACAGATTTTCAGGAGTGAACTCGGTCAGACCGTACTTTTCTATCAGCTGGTCGATCTGTCCCAGGTTGAACACCTTGTAGTCTATCCGGTTGATGTTGTTGAACCCGCGTTTGGGGATACGGCGCTGGATGGGCATTTGACCGGCTTCATGGGCCATTTTACGCTGGTAACCGGCGCGGCTCTGTCCGCCCTTGTTACCTTTAGTGGAGGTGCCACCTTTACCGCTGGCTTCACCGCGGCCTAAACGTTTTTCCTTATGCGTTGCGCCTTTAGCAGGCCTGATTGTGTGTAAGTTCATCTTTTTGATTTTTACTCAACGGGGAATCTCCCCTCGCTTGATGCGCTTCCATCGCAGTTGTCGCCAGCCTGCCGGATACGCGTGAATAATTTATTTAACTTCTTCCACTGTCACCAGGTGTTCCACCGTGCGGACCATACCCAGAATCTGCGGAGTCGCTTCCACCTCTTTGGTGGCATTCATCTTTTTCAGGCCGAGTGCCAGCAACGTCTTCTTCTGACGCTCAGGTCTGTCGATGCCGCTCTTAACTTGCGTGATCTTGATCTTTGCCATAATAATAAGTTCTATCCGTTGAAAACTTTCTTTAATGAGATATGACGGGTGCGGGATACATTGATAGGCTCACGCAGCATCGCCAAAGCCTTGAAGGTAGCCTTGACCACGTTGTGCGGATTGGCGGATCCCAGCGATTTGGCCAGTACGTCCGTTACCCCGGCGCTTTCCAGCACAGCGCGCATCGATCCTCCGGCAATTACACCGGTACCATGAGCAGCTGGTTTGATCAGCACTTTAGCAGCGCCTTCTTTAGCCAGCTGGTCGTGAGGAATAGTGCCATGCATGACCGGAACCTTGATCAGGTTCTTCTTGGCATCTTCGATCCCTTTCGTGATCGCTTCCTGTACTTCCTTAGCCTTTCCGAGTCCATGACCTACCACGCCGCTTTCGTTACCGACGACCACTAATGCAGAGAAACTGAATGCCCGGCCGCCTTTAGTCGTCTTGACCACGCGGTTGATCGCAACCACCTTCTCTTTCAGTTCCAGGTCTCCGGCTTTAACCCTGTTTAAGATTACTTTTGACATTGTATGGATTTACGAATACTGTTTAAAAATTAGAATTTCAGTCCGCCTTCGCGGGCGCCTTCCGCTACAGCCTTCACCCGGCCGTGATACAGATAGCCGCTCCGGTCGAAAGTCACATCCAACAGGCCCAGATCTGTAGCTTTACGCGCGATGGCGGCGCCGACCAGCTTGCTCTTTTCCACCTTCGTTACCTTCTGCGCCACAATGTCCTTTTCCTTGGAACTGGCGGCGGCCAGCGTGTTGCCCGTCTCGTCATCGATCAGCTGCGCATAAATCTCGCTATTGCTCCGGAACACAGACAGCCGGGGCTTCTGCGTCGTACCGCTGATCTTGCTGCGGACACGGAACTTGATCTTTTGTCTTCTGATTGCTTTCGTGTTCATATACTTTATTTTACAATCCTTGTTTCACGCTTATGCCCTCAGCAAGGATCCCTTACTCAAATTATTTACCAGCAGCCTTACCAGCTTTCTTCCGCACCACTTCGCCCATATAGCGTACCCCTTTACCCTTGTACGGCTCAGGCTTACGCAGGCCACGGATCTTGGCGGCTACCGCTCCGATCAATTGCTTGTCGACACCTTCCAGGGTGATCTTCGGATTTTCCCCCTTGTTCTGCTCCGTTGCGAGCTTAAGTTCTTTAGGGATTTCGAAAATGATATTGTGAGAGTAGCCCAGCGCCAGATCCAGGAGATTACCCTGGTTGGAGGCTTTGAAACCTACACCGATCAGTTCGAGCTGCCTCTTATAACCATCCGTTACGCCCTTTACCATATTGAACACCAGTGCACGGTACAGACCATGCAGCGCACGATGGCGGATCTGGTCGGTAGGACGCGTAAAGTAGACATGGTCATCCTTCACTTCAATCGTGATATCGCGATCGATTGCCTGCTTCAATTCGCCTTTCGGCCCTTTCACGGTCAGGAGGTTGTGTTCGCCTACCGTTACAGTTACTCCTTTGGGGAGGGTCACCGGCTGTTTACCTATACGAGACATGATTCGTTAATTTTAAATATTCAATGATCGTTTACGCTACCAGCCGGTCAGCCTGTATAGGACGGGCTTAATGTACCGGTAGCAAGAATTTATATCTGTTCCATCCATCCAGACATTGGACTTCCGGAGTCAACTTATTAGTATATGTAGCACAGCACTTCGCCGCCGACATTCTGCACCTTGGCTTCCTTGTCCGTCATCACTCCCCTGGAAGTAGAGATGATAGCTACTCCCAGACCATTCTTCACCCGCTTGAATTCTGTCGGGCTGGAATACTGGCGAAGACCCGGACGGCTAACCCTTTCCAGGGACTTGATAGCCGGCTCTTTCGTAGCCGGATCATATTTCAACGCGATCTTGATCACGCCTTGTTTGGTGTCATCCTCAAACTTATATTTCAGGATATACCCCTTGTCATACAGTATCTCAGTCATCCGCTTTTTCAAGTTGGATGCCGGGATCTCCACGATCCGGTGATTCGCCATTTGCGCATTCCGGATTCTTGTCAGATAATCTGCTATTGGATCAGTAACCATTGTCTATACTCTATTAAATGATGTCAAAAAAAATTACAATGCGATATCCAATGATATCATTAGTCCGGTCCTCAACGGTCCCGGGCCTCGGTTTTCGTCAGCGACCGTTTACCAGCTGGCCTTCCGGACACCGGGGATCTTACCCTGCAGCGCCATATCCCGGAACATATTCCTGGAGATACCGAAGTAGCGGATATATCCCCTGGGACGACCGGTCAGCTGACAACGGTTGTGCAACCTTACAGGCGACGCATTCCTGGGCAACAGATCCAGCGCCTTATAATCTCCGGCAGCTTTCAACGCAGCACGCTTCTCAGCAAACTTGGCCGATAACGCTTCCCTTTTTCTTTGTCTTGCCTTTACAGACTCTTTAGCCATGTTATATAGTCGTTTAAATGTTAATCTTTCTTTACACCGCGGAAAGGCATACCCAGCTCTTTCAGCAGCTCGAACGCTTCTTCGTTCGTATTGGCAGTCGTCACAAAAGTGATGTCCATACCAGTGATCTTGTTCACCTTGTCGATATCCACTTCAGGGAAGATGATCTGCTCGGTGATACCCAGTGTATAGTTACCACGGCCATCGAAGGACTTCTCATTGATCCCCTTGAAATCCCTTACCCGGGGTAGTGCCGTCGAAACAAGCCTGTCCAGGAATTCGAACATCTTCTCGCCACGCAGTGTTACCCGCGCGCCGATCGGCATATTCTTACGCAGCTTGAAGTTGGAAATATCCTTCTTCGACATGGTCGTCACAGCCTTCTGACCGGTGATCATCGTCAACTCTTCTACAGCCACTTCCACCAGCTTCTTGTCGGTGACGGCGCCGTTGACACCACGGTTGATACAGATCTTCTCCAGCTTCGGAGCCTGCATGATGCTGCCGTAATTGAATTTCTTCATTAGTGCAGGTACAACTTCTTTCTTGTACTTTTCTTCCAGACGCGGAGCGTATTTTGCAGTACTCATTTGATGACCTCCCCTGATTTTTTAGCGATGCGTACTAATTTTCCATCTTCTCTGCTGCGCGTTATCTTGGTAGCTCCTCCGGTCTTGGCATCCCACAACAGGATGTTCGAAATATGGATCGGAGCTTCCTTCTTGATGATACCACCCTTGGTATTCTGCGCGGAAGGCTTGGTGTGCTTGGTCACGATGTTTACTCCTTCGACCAGGACTTTCGCCTTGTCAGGAAAAACTTCCAGGACTTTCCGGGCCTTTTTCGGGTCCTTATCGTCTCCGGTGATCACAACCACGTCGTCACCTTTCTTGATATTAAACTTTGGTTTGAACCTGTTACTCATTTTATTTGACTTTACCCGCCTGCGGCGGAAATTAGCAAAAAGTTTTACAGCACTTCCGGCGCCAGAGAGATGATCTTCATATATCCCTTGTCACGCAATTCCCTGGCAACAGGCCCGAAAATACGGGTACCGCGCGGCTCGTCAGAGGCATTCAGCAATACAACAGCATTGTCATCGAACCTGATATAGCTGCCATCCTGGCGACGTAATTTTTTCTTTGTCCGGACAATCACCGCCTTGGCGACAGTGCCCTTCTTGATGCCACCCGCAGGCAAAGCATCCTTCACGGTCACGACAATCTTGTCCCCGATACCGGCATAGTCCTGTCCGCTGTTACCCAACACCCGGATAACTAACACTTCTTTGGCGCCGCTGTTATCAGCTACTTTTAACCTGCTTTCTTGCTGAATCATTTTATTAGCTTTTATATCCATCCACATTCCGGCGGATGAAAAGTATAAGTATAATAGTAATACTGCGTTATTTCGCCTTTTCTACCACCTCAACCAGACGCCAGCGCTTAGTCTTGCTCAGCGGACGGCTCTCCATGATCTTCACCACGTCACCTACCGTGCACTCGTTTTTTTCATCATGAGCGTGGAAGCTGGTGGTCTTCTTGACAAACTTCCCGTAGATCGGGTGCTTCACCCTACGTTCAACAGAAACGGTGATGGACTTATCCATCTTATTGCTCTTTACCACCCCGATCCTTGTTTTACGCAAATTTCTTTCAACCATTGTTTTAGCTTTTTGCTTTCTTTTATTTCGCCTCCGTTCGATGCGCGCTCCAAAATTTGCGCCTCTCACTTCAGCTTATCTTATGTCTGATGAACTTCGTCGGAACATCGTTCCTTGTTCCTCCTTGTTCGCAATCTTCGCTTTCGCTCGATTGTGGCTGAAGCCTCTGGCTTCCTTGACCGCCGAACGCCAAAGACGCAACCGCGGTTTCTTATTACCTTTAATTAGGCCTTGCTTGTTTCAGCCTTTGCTGCAACCCGCTGAGCCAACGCGGTCTTCAACCGGGCAACATCCTTCCGGAGATCACGGATACTCATCGGGTTTTCCAGTGGTGAAATCGCATGCGCAAATTCCAACTTCTTCAGGCGCAGCTCATCTTCCTGGATCTTCGCTTTCAGGTCCGCTTCATTCAGGTCCTTCAGGCTGTTGACAAAATCGATTCTCTTTAACATTATACTCAGTTTTAACTGTTCTATTTATCTTTTCGTTGCCCGGCGGCACCTTCCATCAAGCGCCGATCCCCGTCCCGGCTCATGTCTGCGGCCTGACCGGCCGCGGACGTCTCCGCTATGCTACGACGTCCCGGCGCACGATAAACTTGGTCTTCACCGGCAGCTTCTGCGCAGCTAATTCCAGTGCTTCCTTGGCCACTGCCATTGATACACCGTCAGCTTCAAAAAGGATACGACCTGGTTCGACGACCGCAGCCCAGTATTCGGGGTTACCTTTACCTTTACCCATTCTCACTTCCTGTGGCTTCTTGGTAATAGGCTTGTCCGGGAAAACACGGATCCAAATATTTCCTTCCCGTTTCATCGCCCGGGACAGGGCCTGACGTGCAGCTTCCAATTGGCGATTCGTCAGCCAAATCGCTTCCAGCGATTTCAAAGCATATGAACCGAACTCGATCGTGGCCCCTCTTTTTGCCGTCTCACGGATGCGACCTTTCTGTCCTTTCCTATGCTTGGATCTTTTGGGTTGTAACATCTTGAATTATTTTCTGATACTTAATGCTATTTTTATTCAACGTTCGACTACAGCAGGCCCTGATCCAATATTGATCCGGCCCTCATCTATCGGCGACCACCACCGCCCCCACTGGGCCTTCTGTCTGCAGCGCCACCACCACCACCGGGCCTGCGATCACCACCACCACCGCCGCCGCCGCGGTTACGGTCTCCACCACGATCACCACCGCCTCTGCGGTCATCACGATGATCCCGGCCATGGCCAAAATCACCATCCCTTCTGTCCCTGCGATCACTCAAGCCGCCTTCTTTCCCGCCGACAAAGTTGGGATTCAGATCCCTCTTCGCCAGTACCTCGCCCTTACAGATCCAGACCTTGATCCCGATCTTGCCATAAACAGTCAGGGCGAACACATTCGCATAGTCGATATCCATCCGCAACGTATGCAAAGGAGTACGACCCTGCTTGATCTCTTCGGTACGGGCAATTTCAGAACCGCCCAACCGGCCGCCAACTTTGATCTTGATCCCTTCGGCTCCCATACGAAGGGCCGAAGCAATCGCCATCTTGATGGCACGCTTGTAGTTGATACGATTCTCGATCTGACGGGCAATCGTGTCACCTACGATATTCGCATCCAGCTCGGGACGGCGAATCTCCAGAATGTTGATCTGGACGTCGTCCTTGCCGGTCAGTTTCTTCAATTCTTCCTTGATCCTGTCGACCTCACCACCACCTTTACCGATGATGATGCCGGGCTTGGAAGTGTGGATCGTCACGATCAGCTTGTTCAGCGTACGCTCGATAACGATCTTCGCAATCCCACCCTTATTGATACGGGCATTTAGGTAGGTCCTGATCTTGTTGTCCTCGATCAGCTTGGTAGCATAGTCTTTTTTGCTGCCGTACCAGTTGGATTCCCAACCGCGGATGATCCCTAACCTGGCCCCAATAGGATTCGTTTTCTGACCCATATTTATAATTAAATAAGTTTTATCAATTGGTTTTTACTTCGACCGCTTTTTTCGTTGCGGCTGATTTCGTTGCGGCTTTTTTCGATACGTTGCCTTTCGACTTCTTCTCTTCCACAACCTTTACATCAACGATGATCGTGACGTGATTGCTGCGCTTGCGAACACGATACCCTCTTCCCTGAGGCGCCGGGCGCATCCGCTTCAACGTCCTTCCACCATCTACAAACACTGTCTTCACTACCAGCGTCGCATCGGCTGCACTCTGGCCTTCGTTCTTCGCCTCCCAGTTCTTTACCGCAGACCACAGCAGCTTGTGCAGCGGCGTGGATGAATGTTGAGGATGATGTTCCAGCAAAGCAAGGGCTTTCTCAACATGCATACCGCGGATCTCATCAGCCAGCAAGCGCATCTTACGGGGCGATGTCGGGTTATTTCTCAATTTAGCTACTGCTTCCATTATTTTTCGGTTTTTCGTTTCACCCGGGCCCGCATTCAGATGCAACGCACCTGCCGCGATCCCGCAGTATCACGTTAAGCTATCTTTTTACTTGAATGTCCTTTAAAGTTGCGGGTAGG
>JAMFSL010000233.1 GCA_026225275.1 Puia dinghuensis | reverse complement strand
GGGGTATTTCTGCATCACAGCCTGGTCCCTATCCAATTTGATTTTTCCTGGACTTACCAGGGCATGCAAAACAACCGTATATATCGCCTTATTAGGCGTGCTTGCCGGTTGTTTTGTGAAATTAGCGGTAGACAGGTTCGAAGTCGGGAGAAAAATGGAGATGATGGAAAAAGAAAAATCGCAGGCAGAGCTCACTTATCTGAAAGCGCAGATCAATCCGCATTTTCTGTTTAATTCGCTGAACAGCCTGTATGCGCAATTAGAATTCAACCCGGAAGGGGCTAAAGGAACGCTGGTATCGCTTGCGGACATGTTGCGGTATCAGCTGTATGAATGTAATACCGATTTCATTCCCGTCGCTAAAGAGATGGGGTACCTTACTAATTATTTCGACCTACAGAAAATCCGCAAGGACAATTGCCGGGCCGATTTTTCCATCCGGGAGGGCATCCGGGAAGACTATCAACAATTAGTGATTGCGCCATTTTTACTCATTCCGTTCGTTGAGAATGCTTTCAAATATGTCTCTGATTATGACGGTCAGGAAAACCTGATCGGGATCGATATTGGTTTTGTCAGTGGCGAACTACGATTTTTATGTGTGAATACTTTTGATGCGGCAGTCCATCGACAAACTGATCCTGCTCAACGACAAACCGATCCTGCTCATAAGGGTATCGGGTTGAAAAATGTGAAGAAACGGCTGGAATTGATATACGGGAATGGGCATACGATAAGGGAATGGATAGATAATGGAGCCTACCATGTAGCACTCACTATAAATTTATCATCATGCTGAACTGTTTAATCGTGGATGATGAGCCGCTGGCGCGGAAGCAGATTGAAGCTTATGTGGAAAGGGTGCCCTTTCTGACATTGGTGGGTACGGCACGCAATCCCATGCTTGCCAAAGAGGTGCTGGAAGCTGAAATGGTTGACCTGATCTTCCTGGATATTCAAATGCCACACATGAGCGGCATCGACTTTCTGAAAAACAATGATATTTTTCAGCAGATTGTGGTGATCACAGCTTATCCGGAATACGCTTTGGACGGTTTTGATCTGGAAGTTACAGATTACTTAATGAAACCGGTGGCATTCGAGCGCTTTTTAAAAGCCAGTAATAAAGCACTGGCCAAAGTCAGCGGTTCTTCGATGATCAAATCCATCAGTGATAAACCTGATTTCCTCTATATCAAATGCAACCAGCGTTATGAGAAAGTCTGGTTGGCCGATATCCTGTACATAGAATCGATGCTGAATTATATCAACATCATTACCAAGCAAAGGAAATTCACGGTTTATTCCAGTCTCAAGGCTATTGAGAGCAGTCTGCCGCCAGATCAATTTATCCGGATCCATAAGTCATATATGGTAGCCATCCATCACGTCAATTCCATCGACGGTCGTCACTTACAGGTGATGGGGCATCAACTGCCGGTGAGCCGGTCCAATAAGCAGGCGGTGCTGCAGAAAATAACCCCGGGCCGGTGAATACCGATACGGGGATGATTTTGATTATGGCCGGGGGACAGGATTATGGCTGTGGGGACAGGATTGCGGTGAGGGGCCGGGCACGGGGAGCGGGGTCCAGCATATATGCATAATGGCCATGTTGTTGCAGTAGCACCCGTGAGAATAATTCTTCATCCAGCAAATCGTTGACGGACTGGATAATAAAATCAGGGGCGTAGCCGTACTGACTGAGGTCGGATTCGCGGGTCACACCGGACAGGGTGAGCACCGTCGTAAAGCCCATGGATCCTGCACCCAGGATATCGGTACCCATTGTGTCGCCTATCATTACCGTCTCATCTGTCGTCAAGCCTAATATTTTCCGGGCCATGCGCATCATGATGGGGCTGGGTTTGCCCACGCTGAACGCCTGTTTGCCGGTAGCGAATTCCAGCATGGCTACGAAGGCGCCGCAACCTGCACGATATTTTCCGTTTCCTACAGGACAGTTGGGATCGAGATTTGTAGCGATCAACTTGGCCCCATTGAGGATCATGTTAATTGCTTTGTCGACTGATTCGAGCATGATTGTCCTGCCCTCGCCGATGATGACGTAATCCGGATGATCATCGACAATAGAATAACCGACATTATGCAGTTCCGTCAATAGTCCGCCTTCGCCGATCACATAGGCCGTACCGTTTTCCTTCCTGGATGCGAGGTAATTGGCGGTCGCCATGGCGCAGGTGAAGATATCTTCGTCGTTGACGTTGAATCCCATCTTACGCAGTTTATAACAGACGTCCCTGTTGGTCCGCTGGCTGTTATTAGTCAGGAAGAGGAAGGGGTATCCCTTGTCCCGCAGGTGATTGATGAATTCCACTGCTCCGGGAATGGGTTCGCTGCCTCTGTAAATGACTCCATCCATGTCAATCAAAAAACCTTTCTTTTCCATAGTTATGTTTTTAGTGAGTTAACTATGGCAAGCAAATATTCACCAGGCAAACTGTGTAAAGTATAAATTTTGGGGGCAAGTCGGGAGTTGGCAAGATAGGCAAGAAAAAAAACAGGCAAGAAGATCGGTGCAAAAGGATTGGCGAAGAACAAATCGGAGATGATCACTTTTAAAAGAACCGATGGGCAAAGGTACAGATAATATAGTAAAAAACGTGCCAAACACTGCTATTATTGTGTTGGGGATAGGAGATCGTTAAGTCGGTGCGATGGCATAGCCCGGTTCCTTCGAGCTAATCGGGTGGCGAAAAATATTCCGCCCAGCGCCATTGCGGCTCCGACTAAAGAAGGAGAGTTGTAGCCGAAGCCGGCGAGGATCGGCAGGCCACCGAAGAATGCGCCGAGTGCGTTGCCGACATTGAATGCGGCCTGGGTTGCCGCCGCACCGATTAATTCCCCTCCGGTGGCGGTGCGTATCATCAGCAATTGTATAGGTGTGGCCAATGCGATGGACAGGGCAGCCGCCATGAAGGTGAAACAGAGGGACAGTATTTGTATTTCTGAAAAGAAAAAGATCAGCACCAACACGATAGTCATGCAGGTCAACAGGATCATACAGGCTTTGACGGGTTCCATTTTATCGGCCAGTTTACCTCCGACCATATTACCGACGACCATTCCCAGCCCCGCGAGGATCATGATATACGAGACCGAATTGGGAGAAAAATGCGACACGCTGGTCATGAGCGGGGCGATGTAGCTGATCCAGGCAAACAGGCCGCCGGTTCCAATGGCGGTCGTCAGGAGGATGAGCCAGGGTTCCCAGCGCTGGAAGACACGTAATTCCGATTTGAAATTACCGGAGCGGGAGACGGGGATCGCGGGCATCCATAATTGAAGGAAGATGATCGTGATAAGGCCGATAAGGGTGACGATGCCGAAGGTATATCTCCAGGAGTAATGATGGCCGACATAGGTGCCAAGGGGTACGACCAGCAAATTGGCCAGGGTCAGTCCGGCGAACATCATGGAAATGGCCCGGGCCTCCTTGCCTTTCTCGGCCAGCCTGCTGGCGACGACTGAACCCACGCCGAAAAATGCGCCGTGAGGCAATCCGGCGAGCAAGCGCATCACGAGCAATGTCGTATTGCCAGGCGCGATAGCCGACAATCCATTGAATAGTGTAAATAGGCCCATCAGGGCCAGCAGGATTTTTTTGGGGGCAAAACTGCCGCTGAAAGCGACGAGCAGGGGTGCACCGATGACTACCCCGGCGGCATAGGCCGAGATGAGATGTCCTGCGGCGGGAATACTGATGTGGAAATTTCTGGCGATATCGGGCAGCAGGCCCATCATTACAAATTCTGTAGTGCCGATACCTAAACCGCCTAATGCAAGGGGAACCAAGGACTTTTTCAAAGTGTGGAAAACATACGGTTTTAGGCAGTCGCCGGGGCAAAGATACGAATACAAAAATAAGACCATCCATTACCCTGTAATCGGATGGTCTTGAAATCCGAAGTCCAAAATCCAAAATTCAAAGTACCTATTGATGCCGAAAAAAATTTCTTTCTCTTCTTACGCGCTTACATAGAAATAGTACTAGCGGAGTGTAGTAATGTAACTACACAGGGGATGGGATTTTCGATCTTTTTTTGCGGAAAACGCAAATGGATGGTTTTCAATAGCTTATGGGGGATGGATTGGGTGGCATATGCTTTGAAACAATTCGTAAAAATCAATTTTATGAGTGCAACACATACCGGCCGTGCGGCCGAAAAAGCTAAAATTTTGGAGAATCCGACGGATAAATACCCCAAACCGCCTTTTGACAGGCAAGAACAGCCCTGGCCGGGTCTGGCCGGCAAAATGATTCCCCGTCCAGATCATGGGGAGACGAGTTATCGCGGTTCGGGGCGATTGGCGGGGCGAAAAGCGCTGATAACTGGTGGGGATTCGGGTATGGGGCGTGCGGCGGCCATTGCCTATGCCCGGGAAGGAGCGGATGTCGCCATTAATTACTATCCTACGGAGGAGCCGGATGCCCGGGAAGTCATCGAGCTGATCGAGAAAGCGGGTCGCAAGGGAATTGCGTTGCCCGGTGATCTGCGGGATGCTTCATTTTGCCGGCAGTTGGTCGCTGACGCTGTGGCCGGTCTCGGCGGATTGGATATCCTGGTCAGTAATGCGGGTAGGCAGCAAAGCCATGCCTCGATACTCGATATTTCGGACGAGCAGTTTGACTGGACGATGAAGACGAATATATACGCTCCCTTCTGGATTATAAAAGCCGCCCTTCCCCACTTGCAGCCGGGCTCGGTCATTATCGGGACGACATCGGAGCAGGCTTATGATCCGTCACCAGATTTGTACGACTACGCTCAGACGAAGGCTGCTACCATGAGCTACGTCAAGTCATTGGCCAAACAGCTGGGGCCGAAAGGCATACGCGTTAACGGCGTGGCGCCGGGACCGATCTGGACGCCGTTGCAGACCAGTGGGGGTGCTACGCAAGAGAAAATTCAAAAGTTTGGTGGGCAAACTCCGCTTGGGCGACCGGGGCAGCCAGCGGAACTGGCGGGGATATATGTATTATTAGCGGAGAATAATGGGAGTTATGCGACCGGGCAAGTGTATGGGTCTTCCGGTGGGGCGGGGCAACCTTAAGATGGCGGATTATGGTCCTGTTGGGTTTTGGTCCTGGGATCAAATGAATAAGGGATCGCGCCTTTCGGTGCGATCCCTTTATTTTGAATTGGAAATTGTATCCGCTACAACTTAGAACCGGTGTTCCGTTGAGCGCTGCCCGGAGTATGCTTTTGATCCTGCTTGTCGGACTGCTTATGCCCGCTCTGCTGATT
>JAMFSL010000232.1 GCA_026225275.1 Puia dinghuensis | reverse complement strand
TTTAATACCTACATCAGCCGTTGGGCTTTCAAACATCCCCAACCGGATGATTTTTTCAGGACCATGAATAATGCTGCCGGCGAGAACCTGAACTGGTTTTGGAAGGAGTGGTTTTATAATACCTGGAAACTCGATCAGGGAATAAAGGAGGTCAAATATATCCAGGGCGATTCTTCCAAAGGTTGTCTGATCACCATCCAAAATTTGGCTGAGATGGCCCTCCCGGTGATCCTACAGATCAATGAAGCCAATGGGCAGTCTCATATCGTCAAGCTGCCGGTGGACATCTGGGAACGACAAGGCAGCTGGACCTTTAAATTCAATTCTACCGATAAGATCACTTCCATCGTGCTGGACCCTGATCATCAGTTACCGGATATCGATCGGAGTAATAATGTTTGGAAAGAGTAATAGATTTTCTGCCGCCTGACTGTGCATCACGGAACGATCGTCGTAAAGATATACACTGCAAAAATGACCAGCAGTACCGCGCCTTGCAGTATAGTAGTTCGGCCCGTTCGCAGGGATAATAAGATGATAAAAAGCGATAGCAGGAATAAGACGGTTGATTTGATGTCGATGCCAAGGGTCAGCGGCAGCCCTTCGTAAAGCGAGACGAATGCTACGGCAGGAATAGTCAACCCGATACTCGCCAATGCGGAACCCAGAGCAAGGTTGAGGCTGGATTGTAACTGGTTGTGCCTGGCGGCATTCAGAGCCGAGAGCCCTTCGGGCAATAACACTACCGTGGCGATGATGATACCCACCAAGGACCTTGGTGCCCCCATTCTGTCGACCCCCGCCTCGATGCCCGGCGCCAGGAATTCAGCGAGTACTACCACAGCCACGAGGCTGATCAGCAGAAAGACGATGCTGACCCCTGTCGTCATGTTGGTTGGCGGTAATGCATGGCTCTTTTCACTTTGTAGATCGTCCTCCTGCAAAAAATAGCTGCGGTGGCGAATCGTTTGGACCAGCAAAAAGGTCCCATACAATACTAAAGAAACAATAGCTACGAACATCAACTGCTTATCGTTGTAAAAAGGGCCGGGGATGCTGGACGTATAATTGGGAAGGATGAGTGCGAGCACAGAAATGGCCGTCAGTACCGTCAGTGCGGCAGAGACGCCGTCCAGCCCAAAGGTTTGCTCTTTAAATTTTATCCCGCCGAGCAGCAGGCAGCCCCCTACAATGCCCGTCATGATGATCATCTCCGCGGCAAATACCGTATCCCTTGCCAGCGTAGCGCTTTCATGGCCAGGTGTCAGCATAAGCGAGATGATCAGGGCGACTTCAATGGAAGTAACAGCGACGGCCAGCACCAGGGCGCCATAAGGTTCGCCGACACGGTGGGCGATCACTTCGGCATGATGCACTGCCGCCAGGACGCTACCGATGAGTCCTGCTGCAAGCAGGATCGAATAGATGGTTCCTGATGCGAATCCCGCTCCGGCAAACAATAGCCAGGCTAGAACAGGGGCAGCCATCGTCCATAAGGGATGTTGTAATTTTATTCGTGCCATAGGCTGTTTACCTGTAAAAGGTACTATTTTGACGTGGAAAAAATTATTTTTTTCCGCCAGGCAACATCTTCTAAAACAAAGGTATCTGAGTATTGAAAGTCGAACTTATAATCTACGGCATTGACAGACCTAGAATTGATCCAAGGCTGCCTTAAGGGGAATGCCAGGAGCCAGCGTTGGCTTTTTGACAAGTTTGCCGGTAAAATGATGACTGTTTGCCGAAGGTATCTCCGTGACCCGAAGGAAGCGGAGGATATCCTGCAGGAGGCCTTTATCAAGGTTTTTATGTCTCTTAGCCGCTACCGGCATGAAGGATCGCTGGAAGGATGGATCCGGCGGATAGTTGTTCATACTGCGCTGAGAGTTTTACAAAAGAAAAAAATCCAATGGGCCGATATCGAACAGGAGGCGGATACTTTACAATCTGACGATATAGATGCCCTGGCAGCCATAAGTGCGGAAGAACTGCTCAGGTTGATCAGCGATCTGCCAGACGGATACCGTATTGTATTCAACCTGAGCGTAGTGGAAGGGTATGACCACAAGGAGATAGCCTCCATGTTGAATATCACGCCTGTTACCAGCCGCAGCCAGCTGTTGAAGGCCCGGAAGGCCCTGCAAACCCAAATTGAAAATCTCAAAAAGTTGCCTAAAAAGTATGCATCATAATAAATTTGACCGGTTGGTAAGGGACCGTCTCCTGGATCATTCGTCGCCGTTTCGGGCTGACTTATGGAAGGATGTCCGAAGAAATTATGGGCGGCAAATGGCGCCTCGCCGCTGGTGGTGGGCCGCCGCGGGGGCGATGCCGGTGATGATCCTGCTGATAGCTCATCATTTCGTTTCCCGGCCAGCTGGTTCGCCCGTCAAAATCCAGGGCGCTCCATCTGTAGGTTCGACGAATGTGGACCGCTCCTTTCCGGTGGCCGCTCACTCTTCTCCGGACGCCGCTCATTCCTCTCCGGATGCCGCTCACTCTCCGGCGGCCGCTGATGCCGCTTATACCGTTGATGCCGCGGCGTCGAAAGCCGGTGCAACCACCAGTAGATCGATCCGGGATGGTCATGCAGATGCCCACACCGGCGGCCTGAACGGGGTCCCCACCGTCGCCACCGGAGTAAAGACTGTAAGAACCGCTCACAGATTAGTGCGGAAAGGCCGTCCTGGCGCTGGACCTGACGGCGACATTGACGAGGAGACCGGTATAGCCATCAGCGGATCTACGCGAAGAGAATATACGAACGCCAGGTCAGGCGGCACCGATAGCCGGGTGGCAGGGGCGGGGAGGGTCATTCTGCCGTTGCTCAGTCAACTGGCATCGCGGCGGCCTGTTACGGCCAATCAACTACGGCCTGCTTTGCCGGCCAAATCAATGAAGCCGCCATCGGATTTCAACAGCATGTGGCATTTGGATATCTATGGTTCGCCGGATTATCCTACCGCGCAATTCAACCTGTCTTATACGTTTGGGGTACGGATGACCATGCTATTGACCAAGCATATATTTGCCACGGTAGGTATGCAATATTCCAGGCTCCGGCCAAAACGGATCGATAGCACCGCGGATCTGTACCCTGCATATTTCAATAATATCGATCTGCCGCTGCTGGTCGGCTATACTTTCGAAAATGACCGATTTCACGGGGCTGTCACTGCCGGCGCCATTGTCAACCTGTTCAGCCATGCGGCCGGAAATCCCGGCTGGGGCTGGCCCAACCGAATGGGTGCCAGCGTTTATTTGGGGTTTGATCTGTCCCACGAACTCAGTGACCGGCTGGCGGTTTTTGCAGAACCTTACGGGCGGTGCATGTTCACCGATCACAAATCGCTGTTTCCCGGCCAAACCTTTACTGCCGGTACGTTGATAGGTATCCGGTACAACTTTATGAGACGGTAAAGCTATTGCGAAAATATGCAAGGACAGAGAGCCATACGACAAGTCCTGGTGCTGGCCGGTCTCATCATTGCGGGCCGATGTATGGCGCAGTGTGATTTCCCCGTCCGGCTGACGACCAGCCCCGGCTATTGCCTGGGAGCCACCCTCAAGGTCAGCTCGCTGCATGCCCTTGCAAAAGTCGTATGGTATAACGGGAATATGCCGGTCAGGACAGTAGAGGACACGACGCATGCGGGGTCTTTGACTGAGGCGGCTGATGGCCTGTCCGTGATTGATCCGCTGAGCTGGCCGATGGGATTAGCTGTCACAGACAGTGGTAGTATCTATGTAACCGATGTTAGTGGCTGCCGGGTCGTCAAATGGTCACCGGGAGCGACGGGCTGGGTCACCGTTGCCGGCGGGAATGGAGCCGGGACAGGCGCTAACCAGCTCGATTACCCATCCAGCCTGGCGGTGGATCAGGCCGGTAATATTTATGTGTCGGATGAAAATTCCCGGGTCCAGAAATGGGCCCCGGGAGCGACGAGCGGAGTAACGGTAGCGGGAGGCAACGGATCTGGGTCCGCGGCCAATCAGCTGATGGCTGGTCAACCGATGATAGCGCTGGACTGCGATGACAACTTATATATTGCCGATATTGATAGGATACAACGCTGGGCGCCAGGGGCGACAAGCGGAGTGACAGTGGCGGGTGGGAATGGCAGCGGCAGAGCAGCCAATCAATTGGTGAATCCGGTATCTATCTGTGTAGACGGCAGCAAGAATGTCTTTGTTTTAGATGCAACCAACAGCCGGGTCCAGAAATGGGCGCCCGGAGCGACGAGCGGGGTAACGGTCGCTGGTGGGAATGGTCAGGGAACCGCCACCAACCAGCTGAATGGCCCTTTAAATCTCTTCGTCGATAATAATGACAATATTTATGTCGTCGATATTTATAATACTACCGGTGGGTCTGGCTCTGCCATCAGAAAATGGGCGCCGGGTGCTACAGAGAGTATCACCGTGGCCGACCATGACATATACAATCCATTCTGGGGAAGTATAGGTGTCTTCGTGGATAGTAAGGGTACGATCTATGGTGGACTGACGCTCGATGCTATATTGCTTCAGTTGTCCCAGCCATCATCGATCGATGATGCTTTTACTCCTGTCGCCGGTGGCCTTTATCATGCCGTGGTTACTGACGTAAATGGGTATATGTCGACGACAGACACCATTCCTGTTTCGACGCCTCCGCCGGGGCCTCCTTCCATACAGATCAGCGCTTCGGCTACAAACGTATATCTCTGTGAGGCGGTAAATTTTTCGGCATCGGTGGTCAATGAAGGAGCAGACCCCTCATATCAGTGGCAGGTCAGCGGGGTGAATGTGGGAGGTGACAGCCTGGCCTATTCCAATAATCTGTTTGCCAATGGCGATCAGATACAATGCATCATGACAACGGTGGGCACGAGCTGTCAGCTGGTAGAGGATACGTCTAACGTGCTCACTATGTCTGTTGACCCGCAGGGACATGCAACGGTGAACATTACCTCGTCCGATCCGGTGGTATGCGGCGATACCCCTATCACCTTTACGGCGACGGTGACGAATGGGTCCGGTACCCCGGTATTCGAATGGATGGTGAATGGTCAGCCTGCGAGAGACAATACGGCGATATTTGTGGACAGTACGATCGGAAGCGAGGTGGTATATTGCCTGATCGCCAGTGATGCCAGCTGCGGGCTTGCCAAGTCGAACAGCATTGCAGCATCTGTTTATCCCATACCCGTGATTGCTGCCGGGCAGGTGTACAACATTCCCTATGGGCAGGGTCTGACGCTGAACCCCAGCATCACCGGCGACGTGAAGAGCTATCTATGGACGCCCGGAGCGGGGCTGTCAGACAGTACAATTCGTGATCCGGTGGCCAATCCGACGACGAGCACGACCTATATACTGCAGGTGGCGTCACCGGGCGGCGGCTGTCAGGCCAAGGGTATCATTACTGTTGACGTATATACGCAGCTGTCGATGCCGAATGCCTTTACACCCAACGGGGATGGGCGTAATGATCGGCTGTATGTGCTGGGTGGTCCCGAAGGTAGCAGTGTCCGGGCATTTGCCATATTCAACCGCTGGGGAGCGAGGGTATTCAACGTAGAAAATGCGCTGCCGGGTGACTCGCAATACGGATGGGACGGAAATATCGGCGGCAGGCCGGCGCCTGCTGCAACGTATGTATATATGGTGGTGATGCGACTGCCGGGCGGCCTGGAACAGTCTTACAAAGGGACAGTGGAACTGATCAGGTAGTTGCCAGCATATTCCCACCGGAGGGTGCCCCGCACCTCAAAGTGGGGCACTTATCCTACTTTTCAAAAACCACCGAATCAGGCTTTGCGCCCAATTCCCCCAATATCCGGGTAAGGTCTTTCACCATTTGGTCCGGACCACAGACATAGAAGGGCCGGGAAAAATCCTTTATCTCCCGCTGCAGGAATGCTTGATCGATAGGACCTTTCAGGTAGGATGGATTGTCATCCTTTGTCAGTACATAATGCACATTTTGCCCGAGTATACTGTCCAACTCTTCGTGATAGATAATGTCCTCCGGAGTTTTATTGGAGAAAAAAAGTTGATTTTCACCCATCGCTTTGTCCTTATGCAACTGCCGCAAAATGGCGATAAAAGGAGTGATGCCCGCACCCCCCGCAATGAAATAGCCCGGACTTTTGTAGGCGATAGCGCCCCAGACATCGTGCAGGATCAACTGATCTCCCGCTTTTAATCTATATAGCTCATTAGTAACCCCATGGTGGTCGAGATAGGACTTGATGGTAAATTCAATATAGGGATACTCGTTGAGACTCGTAAAGGTGAACGGATGCTTCTCCTCCCGCCAGCCTTCCTTGTTGATGGCTACGTCCGTGGCCTGCCCCGGTACCCAGCTATATCCGGCCGGTTTTTCCAACCTGTACGCTCTGACATCATGCGTGACATCCCGGATAGATAAAATGTTGACGATATGCTGCTCCATAATAATGTGCCATTTAATACCTCAAAGTAGCAATTCAAGTGCCAGGCGTTTTTTGTTGGCTCGTTGGCAGTAACAGAAAAGGCGCCGGGAGGCGCCTTTTCTTATCAAGAACAATGAAGTTAAGCGATTTTTATCGTAGCCTG
>JAMFSL010000231.1 GCA_026225275.1 Puia dinghuensis | reverse complement strand
GCGGTTTTTCTGGCGTCTGCGGCTGCGGATTATGTACATGGGACGATTTTGACTGTGGATGGGGGGTGGATGGGAAGATAAAAACAATTATTATGGAAATAAGATTCGAACACAGCCCCAAGGAAGTACGCGGGATGACTAGCGAGGAGCTGCGGAGTGCTTTTTTGACCGATCCGTTGATGGAGGACGATAAAGTGCGATTGGTTTATACCCATTACGATCGCGTTATCCTGGGGGGAGCCAGGCCGGTGAAGCAGCGGCTGTCGCTGGACACACATTCAGAGTTGAAAGCGGACTTTTTTCTGCAGCGCAGGGAGATAGGGATCATCAATGTCGGCGGGAAGGGGAAGGTGTATGCAGAGGATAAGGCCTATGAATTAGACAAGCTGGACTGTCTGTATGTCGGAAAGGGTGTGAAGGAGGTTAATTTTACGAGTAATGACCCAGCGCATCCGGCCATGTACTATTTGCTGTCGGCTCCGGCTCATGCTGCCTATCCTGTGCAGCTGATGCAGGGGCAGCAAGCGTTGCCGGCCAATGTCGGCTCGCCGGAGACCTCCAATGCGCGCACCATCTATAAGTATATCCATGCGGATGGTATTCAAAGCAGCCAGCTGGTGATGGGGCTGACCATCCTCCAGCCGGGGAGTGTCTGGAACACTATGCCTGCGCATACGCATACCCGAAGAATGGAAGCGTATTTTTATTTCGACGTTCCGGATCAGCAACGGGTCTTTCATTTCATGGGTGAGCCGCAGGAGACGCGTCATCTGCTGATCGCCAACGGGCAGGGGGTGGTCTCGCCTCCCTGGTCCATCCATTCCGGTTGCGGGACCAGCAACTATGCTTTCATCTGGGGGATGGCGGGAGAGAACTATACCTATACGGATATGGATATTGTTAGCATTCCCGATTTGCGATAATTCAATAAACTGGAGTATATTGAGGCCGTCTAATCTCTCATTTCATGTCTAATTCCCCTATAGGCCGGTATCGCTGGACGATCGTCGGCCTGTTGTTTGCCGCGACGACGATCAACTATATCGACAGGCAGGTGATCGGGTTGCTCAAGCCTACCCTGACCAAGGTATTCGGCTGGGATAATACCACTTTCGGGACCATCAACGGGATTTTCCAGTTCTTCTATGCTTTCGGGTTGCTGGCGTTTGGCCGGATCGTCGACCGGATAGGCAGTAAGTTGGGTTATACTTTTTCCATTATTATCTGGAGCGTTTTTGCGATGGCGCATGCGCTTGCCCGTACTACGTTTGGCTTTACCATTGCCCGTTCGGGGCTGGGGCTGGGCGAATCGGGTAATTTCCCTTCGGCTATTAAAACCGTGGCTGAATGGTTTCCCAAGAAAGAGCGGGCACTGGCTACCGGTATCTTCAATTCCGGCGCCAATATAGGGGCCGTCGTAGCGCCCATCATGGTGCCGCTGCTACTGGCATCCTGTGGCTGGCAGATGGCCTTTATCATCACGGGCTCGCTGGGCTTCATCTGGCTGATCTTCTGGTGGTTTATATATGAGGTCCCTTCCCGGAAAAAAGGACTCAGCAAAGCGGAGTTCGACCATATTCACAGTGATGAAGAGGCGGCAGCGCCTGCGGGGGCAAAAGTTTCCTGGGGCAAATTACTGCGGGTCAGGCAGACCTGGGCCTTTGTATTCGGCAAATTCTTTACGGATCCTATCTGGTGGTTTTTCCTGTTCTGGCTGCCGGGTTATTTCAGCGACACCTTCAAATTAGACCTTTCCAAGCCGGGCTGGCCGTTGGTGATCGTCTATTCCTGTACGACAGTCGGCAGTATCGGCGGCGGTTATCTTTCGGGATACCTGATCAAAAAGGGGTGGCCTGTATATAAGGCGCGTAAGACTGTCATGTTTATCTTCGCCCTCTGTGTCGTTCCGATCATTACTGCCCGATATTTCAGCAGTCTTTGGGTCATCGTCGCTCTTATCAGCCTGGCGGCGGCTGCACATCAGGCCTGGAGTGCGAATATCTTTACCACTGCTTCCGATATGTTTCCCCGTAAGGCTGTCAGTTCCATCATTGGCATTGGCGGGATGGCCGGCTCTGTAGGCGGCATCATTTTTCAGCCGCTGGTTGGCTGGCTGCTCGACTATTTTACGCGTCAGGGTGATAAGACGCTCGGTTATAATCTTATTTTCCTCATCTGTGGACTAGCGTATCTGGTGGCGTGGCTGACCATGCACTTTTTTGCACCCAAAATGGCGAGGGTAGAACTGGATTAGGGCCTTGTGCTGGATGCCCGTACTGTCAGTTCGGTGTTGAGGACGCGGGTCTCGAATGTTGTGATGGGGTGTTTACTTTCGATCAGTTGGATCAGCATTTCCATCGCTACCTGTCCCATTTCAAAGGCCGGTTGCCGGATGCAGGTAAGAGCCGGATGGAAGATTTCCGTGACCGGGGAGTTGGTGAACCCCACGATGCCCATGTCCCGGGGTACGCTGACTTTTTTCCGGGCCAGCGCTGCGAGACAGCCGGTGGAGAGTTTGTCGCTGGCCGTCACGATGGCATCCGGCCGCTGCGGGAGGTTCAGCAGAGATTCTATTGCCTGGTCG
This sequence comes from Puia dinghuensis, assembly GCA_026225275.1. Classification (GTDB taxonomy): domain Bacteria; phylum Bacteroidota; class Bacteroidia; order Chitinophagales; family Chitinophagaceae; genus Puia; species Puia dinghuensis_B. Next base: position 12,710 of record JAMFSL010000231.1, on the reverse strand, counting down.
GTTTCTCCTTCGATCAATCCGCCATACCGGCAATATTTGACGAGGGTTTCATCGAAGGGGATATTGTGGTCGGCCAGTGCCGCTTTGTAACCGGCCAGTCGTTCCTTGGTAATCGACAGGTGAGAGGAGATCGTCAGATGGGCAATCCGCCGGAATCCAGCCTGGATCAGGTGCTCGGTAGCCTGGTAGGCGCCGTTGAAGTTATTGGCGATCACTTTATGGGTGGCCATTTCTTCGGTGATCCGGTCGAAGAAAACGATCGGCAGGCCTTTATCATGCAACTTGTTGAGATGGGATAAGTCCGTGGTTTCCGTTGAGAGGGAGATCAGCAGACCGTCTACCGAGCGGGAAGCCAGGTATTGAGTATTGGCGACTTCGCGTTCGAAGGATTCGTGACTCTGCGAGATGATCACATAATAGCCCTTCTTATAGGCGACAGATTCGATGCCGTTGATCACCTGGGAGAAAAAATTGTTAGCGATTTCGCAGACGACGATACCGATAGACCGACTACGTTTTTCTTTCAGGCTTTGAGCGATGGGATTGGGCCTGTAATTGAGTTTTTCGGCATATTCGAGCACCAGCCGCCTGGTTTCGGCGCTGATCTCATAGCTGTCGCGCAGGGCTCTGGATACCGTTGAGGTGGACAACCCCAGCGCTTTGGCAATATCCTTTATGGTAATGGCTTCGAATTTCATGGCAAGACTTCGATTTCATGGCAATGCTAAATTAAAATTAGTGTATTTTCGGAAACAATAAATTGTCTGCCATGTTCTCCTATCCCGTTCGTATTGCATTGATTGCCGCTTTAGGCGGATTTTTGTTCGGTTTTGAAACCGTTGTCATTTCGGGGGCGGAGCAGACGCTGGAACATCTGTGGCAGCTCGACAAGCTTTCCCAGGGGTTTACGGTGTCTTCCAGTATTTTTGGCACCATACTCGGCAGCCTCTTCGCCGGATCGCAAGCTAAAAAATATGGCCGCAAAAAAGTACTGCAATTCGTCGCTGTTCTTTTTATTATAGCTGCTCTGGGATGCGCTTTCGTTTCCGCGTGGGGGTTATTCATCTGCTTTCGTATCATTGGCGGGTTGGCTGTGGGCGCCTCCTCCGTCGTCGCCCCCATGTATATCTCCGAAATCGCGCCAGCCTCGCTTCGCGGCCGTCTGGCCGGTTCTTTCCAGGTGAATATTGTGGCCGGTATCGTAGTGGCCTATCTGACCAATTATCTTTTCACGCATCTTCAGCTGGTCGATTCCTGGCGCTGGATGCTGGGGGTGATGGTGATACCTTCGGCGTTATTTTCCATCCTGTTGCTCAGCATTCCCGAAAGTCCCCGCTGGCTCATTCTGAATAACCGGGAATCGGAGGCCCTTCCTATCCTGCAAAAGCTGGGCGAATCCAATATCAACGCTGCGGTGACCGTCATCCGGGAATCAGTGGCAGCGCACCAGGAATCTTTGTTCCAGCGACGGTATGCCAAACCTATTATTTATGCCATGTTACTGGCTATGTTCAACCAGCTATCCGGCATCAATGCCATCCTGTATTATGCGCCGCGTATCTTCGAGCTGGCGGGTTTCAGCAAGAGCCAGTCCTTCAGTCAGCCGATCTATATCGGTGTGGCCAATCTCATCTGTACCTTACTGGCTATGACCATCATCGATAAATTCGGGCGGAAGAAATTATTGATCATCGGCTCGTTCGGGATGATCGTCTTCCTCAGCCTCACGGCCTGGGCGTTTTCCGGTGATATGAGCGGCAACAACCACCTGCTGCTCTATCTGATCGGATTCATCGCCTTCTTTGCCTTTTCCCAGGGGGCAGTCATCTGGGTGTTCATCTCCGAGATTTTTCCGAACGCCGTTCGATCGCAGGGAGGATCGCTGGGTAGTTCCACCCATTGGATCATGGCCTGGATCATTACCACCATCTTCCCTTATATCGTGGAAGGCAGCACCCGTGGCGGGTTTTACTCTTTCGTCTTTTTTACCATTATGATGTTCCTGCAATTGATCTTTATCTGGCGTGCCATGCCCGAGACAAAGGGCCGTACCCTGGAGGAGATACAAAAGGACCTGGGCATCGAATAGACTGATCGATCATCGGCCGACCGAGATCCGGATAAAATAGAGTATTTAATTATGACGTCGTTAAAGATAGGCCTGTTTGGCATTGGACTGGATACTTATTGGGGGCAGTTTCCCGGGCTGCATGACCGGCTGGAAGGTTATTTGCGCGATATCCATGACCAGTTGTCGGCTATTCATCCCCATATTGTGAATGCCGGGCTCGTGGACAATACGGACAAGGCTTTTGAGGCCGGTAGTCTGTTCCGTCGAAACGAGGTGGATATTATCTTCCTTTATGTATCCACGTACGCGTTGTCATCGACTGTTTTGCCGGTGGTGCAGCGTGCGAAGTCGCCTGTGATTATATTGAACCTGTCTCCGGCCGCCGCGATCGACTATGAAGCCTTCAATGCGATGACCGACAGGACGGCTATGACGGGGGAGTGGCTGGCGTATTGTTCAGCCTGTCCGGTTCCGGAGATCGCCAATGTATTTCGTCGCGTGGGGGTCCAGTTTCACCAAGTGACTGGTATGCTGTATCATGATCCTATTGTAGAGCAGGAGATCCGCGAATGGGTGGAAACGGCAAAGGTCATGCATACGATGGCGCATAACCGGCTGGGTTGTATGGGGCATTATTACAGCGGCATGCTGGACATCTATACCGATCTGACGCAGCAGTATGCTACCTTCGGCGGTCATATCGAGCTCCTTGAAGTAGAGGAACTGGCCTCCCGGCGCCGGCAAGTCAATGCTGTCGAAATTGAGCAGCGGGTACAGCATTTTTATGACACTTTTGATGTGCAGCCGGATTGTCCGGTTGAGGAGTTGCAGAAGGCCGCTGTCACGTCTGTTGCTTTGGACCGGCTGGTAGACGATTACGGGTTGGGCTCCATGGCCTATTATTATAAAGGAACGGGAAATCCCGATAATGAAGAGGCCATCAATACCATTATACTCGGTAATTCCTTACTGACAGCCAGAGGCATCCCGGTGGCGGGAGAGTATGAAATCAAAAATGTGCAGGCGATGAAGATCATGGACAGTTTCGGAACCGGAGGTTCCTTCACGGAGTATTATGCCATGGATTATGCCGATGACGTGGTCCTGATGGGGCATGATGGCCCCGGTCATATTGCCATTGCGGAAGGTAAGACCAAGGTGAGGCCATTACAGGTCTATCATGGTAAGGTCGGCAGCGGACTGTCCGTTGAAATGTCCGTCAGGAATGGCGCCGTCACGTTGCTGTCGGTTGTTGAAAAGGCTGGCGGCGGGCTGCTGTTGCTGGTATCGGAAGGCGAGTCTGTGCCGGGTCCCATCCTGCATATCGGCAATACCAATAGCCGGTATCGTTTTCCTATGGGGGCACGTAACTTTGTCAATAGCTGGAACAGGTGTGGGCCGGCTCATCACTGCGCCGTAGGGGTAGGGCATATTGCTTCGAAGATCGCTAAACTGGGTCAGCTGCTGCAACTGGAAGTTGTAAAAATTTAAATACGCTATATATGAAACAGACATTCTTTTTGGTTTTGCTGCTGGCTATCGCTGCCGGCCCGGTGCTGGCTCAGGAAAATGAAGATCCGACACTGACTTCTGCTGTAGAGGCTTTCCGGAAGGCGATGATCGATCCTACCAAAGCGGATCTGGACAAACTGACCATGAACGAGCTGACGTATGGCCATTCCAGCGGAATGATCCAGGACAAGGCGGCATTCGAGCAGGCGCTGCTGTCGGGCGCTTCTGATTTTGTCTCCATCGATCTCAGCCAGCAAACGATGCATGTGGTAGGCAATACGGCTTGGGTACGATGTATTTTGTCGGGCGTCACCAATGATGGGGGCAAACCCGGTGAGACACATCTTTCCATTCTCATGGTTTGGATGAAGCAGAAAGGGCAGTGGAAGCTGCTGGCGCGGCAGGCGGTGAAGGTGGTACCGCAGTGAGGGTTGTGATGAAATGTTGACGAGAACAAACATATGGTTATGAAAAATTTGTTGATACAGATATTCTTCGCGTTGCAGGTTTTTCCCGCGACAACTTTCCCGACGCCTTTCAACGGTGGTGCGCCGGTTGCCGGGAAGCCGTGGGAACTGCCATTGAATGGTCGGGTGACCGTCCCTATGAACTGGATACCTGCGGGTACCTTCGTCATGGGCAGTCCCGATAATGAAACAGGCAGAAAACCCGATGAAAGCCCGCAAACAACCGTTACTTTAACCAAAGGCTACTGGATGGGAAAGACCGAAGTGACCATCGGGCAATGGAAGGCCGTTACCGGGATGAACGTACGCGATAAAGCGCTCAAATTATTAGATGATACCACGCTTTATGAATTCCCTGGCGGCAAAAGAGAGACCATACGTGCATTCATGGGTTTCGGTAAGGATGATATCGATAAGATACTTTCGCATGAGAACGATGAGACGCCGATGTACTTCGTGAACTGGCATGAGGCGATGCAATTCTGCAAAAAGCTGACCGAGCAGGAACGTGCTGCCGGCCGCTTACCTGCAGGCTATGAATATACTCTTCCTACTGAAGCGCAGTGGGAATATGCAGCCCGGGCCGGAACGACCGGCGCTATTTATGGAGATTCGACTGATGCTATCGCCTGGTATGGTGCGAACAGCTTTAAAGGCTATATCGGAAAGGGTTTGGGAAAGCCGAGCGCGGGGCCGCACAATGCAGGCAGCAAACCTGCCAATCAATGGGGTATGCAGGACATGCTGGGCAATATATGGGAATGGTGTTATGACTGGTATGGTCCTTCCCATCCCGGCGGTCATGTGACGGATCCCACGGGTCCGGCTGCAGGGAGTTATAAAGTGAACCGGGGCGGGAGTTTCGGGAGTGGGGTGAATGATGAACGTAGTGCGGCCCGTGCGCAAAATCCGCCGAATGAGGATAGTGCGTGGCGGGGGTTTAGGATAGGGTTGTGTGCGGTGAGATAGGGTGGGAGACGCAATTGGCCCGTTGACGACGGACTAATTCAACTGAACTTCACTGCAATTGGGCAGTCGGTGACTGCCAAATTATATCTTGTTGATAATCATTTAATAAGGAAGAATACCCCAAAACGAACTGGCGCAAATTTTACAAATCGGGACCATGACAGTACATGACGGCTCTACCGGGATTCACCCTTACATTTACCTGTCTGTTATTGCAGCCATATTGAAAAATCTTCTTATTAATGGAAACATTATTTGGCATTTTCTATCATTTCATCGGGGGTGCTGCGTCGGGCAGCTTTTATATTCCTTACAAGAAGGTGAGAGGATGGGCGTGGGAAAGTTTTTGGATCGTTGGCGGCCTGTTCTCGTGGCTGATCGTCCCGCCGCTTGCCGCATGGCTCACCGTCCCACATTTCACGGAAATTATTGCGCAGGCTTCGACTGCTACGTTTGGCTGGACTTTTTTCTGGGGCATCTTATGGGGAGTCGGCGGCCTGCTTTATGGGTTGGGTGTACGATACCTGGGCATGTCGCTGGGTAATTCGGTCTTACTGGGCTTTACGTCGGCATTCGGGGCGCTGGTGCCTTCGATCTATTACAATTTTGTTCCTACAGCGGGTAAGACATCTTTTCATGAATTGCTGTCATCTTCCTGGGGGCGGGTCGTGCTGGCTGGAGTGGTGCTGTGTCTGGTGGGAATTTACATTTGTGGCAGGGCAGGGGTGCTGAAGGAGAAAGAATTGCCGGAAGAGAAAAAAAAGGAGAGCATCAAGGAATTCAACCTGACCAAGGGGCTCATTGTTTGTACGATATCCGGCATTCTCAGCGCGTGCTTCAACTACGGTATCGAGGCCGGGGGGGCAATGGCGGCTACTGCCAACCAACTTTGGAAACAAGCGCATCCGGGCGCTACCACGGAATTCCTGTATCAGAATAATGTCACTTATATTGTTCTCCTCTGGGGCGGCCTGACCACCAACTTTATCTGGTGTATGTTCCTGAATGCCCGCAACAAAACTTTCGGCGATTATACAGACAAGAAGGCTCCGCTGGTCAATAACTATTTTTTTTCTGCGTTGGCCGGTACTATCTGGTTCCTCCAGTTCTTCTTTTACGGGATGGGGGAGAGCAGGTTAGGCAATGGCGCCAGCTCCTGGATACTGCATATGGCCTTTATCATCCTGGTCGCGAATCTCTGGGGTATCGCATTGAAAGAATGGAAGGGCGTCAGTGCCCGCACCCGGTTGACGATCACGTGTGGTATTATTGCGATACTGTTCTCTGTGATGCTGGTCGGGTATGGTAACTCGTTGAAATAAATTTTTACAATAAAGTATATGTCTATGTCTACTGCAACGAAAAAGTTCAAACATGTCAGCTATCTGTGGGATGAAAAAGCGGCGGCCGCCATGGCCGGGGATGAAGTGGCCCTGTTGATCTACCGCAGCAATTTGCTGGGTGCGGATTTGCGCCTGACCAATTATGGGGGAGGGAACACCTCCTGTAAGGCTATGGCCAAGGATCCGCTGACAGGTGGCGAGACGGAGATCATGTGGGTGAAAGGCTCAGGCGGTGACCTGGGTACGTTGAAGCGCAGCGGCCTTGCGGCGCTATATGTAGAGCGGCTGCTGAGCCTGAAGAATGTCTATCGTGGTCTGGAACATGAAGATGAGATGGTAGAATTGTTCAACCATTGTATTTTCGACTTGAGTTCCAAAGCGCCTTCTATCGATACGCCCCTGCATGGCTTTCTTCCTTTCGCCCATATCGACCATCTGCATCCGGATGCGGCCATTGCGATTGCGGCGGCCAAGGACGGCGAAGCTATCACTCATAATTTATTCGATGGCAAGATCGGTTGGGTACCCTGGCAAAGACCCGGCTTCGACCTGGGGCTGCAATTGCGGCAATGCCTGGACGAAAATCCAGGTATCCGGGGTATCATGCTGGGCTCACACGGTCTCTTTACCTGGGGTGACACGGCTTATGAAAGCTATATCAATACGCTGGAGGTCATTGAGCGCTGTGCCCAGTACCTGGAAGATCATATCGGCAAAAAGGGCCCGGTATTCGGCGGGGCACGTCTGCAGGCATTGCCGGCAACAACGAGGTTGGAAAAAGCTGCTGAGCTGGCGCCTGTGCTGCGGGGATTTTGTTCTTCCCGCATGAGGATGGTGGGTCATTTCACCGACGACGAACGCGTGCTGGAGTTTATTGACTCCAACGACCTGGCAAAGCTGGCGCCGATGGGCACCAGCTGCCCCGACCATTTTCTGCGCACCAAGATCAGCCCTCTAGTGCTGGACCTCAGTCCGGAACAGGACCTGGGGGATATAGGCACGCTGAAGGAAAAGCTGGCGCCGCAGTTCGAGTCTTACCGGAAAATGTACGCTCATTACTATGATTCCTGCAAGCATCCCAATAGTCCTGCGATGAGGGATCCCAATCCCGTGGTGATCCTATACCCGGGTATCGGGATGTTCACCTTCTCTAAAGACAAGCAGACGGCAAGAGTGGCAGCGGAGTTCTATATCAATGCTATCAATGTGATGAAGGGGGCGGAAGCCATTTCTTCCTATACTTCCCTTCCCCGACAGGAGGCCTTTGACATCGAATACTGGCTACTCGAAGAAGCCAAGCTGCAACGCATGCCCAAGCCGAAGGCTCTGTCGGGCCGGATCGCTCTGGTAACGGGCAGTGCGGGGGGGATTGGCAAGGCCATCGCGAAAAGGTTTGCTGACGAAGGGGCCTGTGTGATCATCAATGACAATGACGAAAAGCGGCTGGAATCGGCGCGGGCGGAATTCAAGCAGCAATATGGAAAAGACGTCTTCATCGGGGAATTGCTGGATGTCACGCAATCGGCGGATATCCGGAAAGTCTACCGGGCCGGGGCGTTGGCTTTCGGCGGTGTGGATATCGTCGTGAATTGCGCAGGCCTATCCATTTCAAAAACCATCCAGGATCATACCGAGAAGGACTGGGACCTGCTGTACGATGTACTGGTCAAGGGACAGTTCATGGTTACACAGGCGGGGGTGGAAGTGATGCGGAAGCAGTCCATCGGCGGGGACATCCTGAATATCGTCAGCAAGAATGCACTGGTCTCCGGTCCCAATAATGCAGGATATGGTTCGGCCAAAGCCGCCCAACTGCACCTTAGCCGGCTCAATGCAGCTGAGCTGGGGCCCGATAAGATAAGGGTCAATGTCATTAATCCCGATGCGGTTATTTCCGACAGTAAGATATGGGAAGGCGCCTGGGCGGAGGGTCGTGCCAAGGCTTATGGTGTGACCGTACGGGAGCTGCCGGCGTATTATGCCAAGCGTACCCTCCTGAACGAGATCATTTTGCCTGAGGATATCGCCAATGCATGTATGGCCTTTGTCGGTGGACTGATGAACAAGTCTACCGGGAATGTGCTGAATGTGGACGGAGGAGTGGCGATGGCCTTTGTGCGGTAAAATTCCTTAAATTACCTGCTATGCGCATAGAACAACAAAAGATAGAGCAGCATAATGAACCCCTTCTGGCGGAACATCGCCGAAAGCTGGACTACATCACTGCCGGCCTGAAGGACCCGGAGACCCTGTTGCGTCAATTGGTCGATTTCCAGGTGGCCATTCCGAGCTGGGCGCTGGGGACCGGCGGTACCCGCTTTGGGCGTTTCTCCGGTGGCGGTGAGCCGGGCAACCTGGAAGAGAAAATAGAAGATATCGGTCTGCTGCATGCGCTGAATCGCAGCAGCGGGGCTATCTCCCTGCATATTCCCTGGGATATTCCAGAGGATGCCGCTGCCATCAAAGCGCTGGCGGCTCAGTTTGGACTTCGATTCGATGCGATGAATTCCAATACGTTCCAGGATCAGCCCGGGCAGGAATATAGCTACAAATTCGGGTCGCTGCAGCATGTCCGCAAGGAAGTGCGTCAGCAGGCCATCGACCACAACCTGGAAGTGATCCGCAATGGCATCGAGCTTGGTTCTACTTCACTGACCGTATGGCTGGCGGATGGATCGTGTTTTCCCGGGCAGCTCAATTTTCGCCAGTCTTTCCAGCATACGCTGGAAGGACTGAAAGAGATCTATGCTGCGTTGCCGGCCGACTGGAAGATGTTCGTGGAATATAAAGCCTTCGAGCCGAACTTCTATTCTACGACTGTAGGCGACTGGGGGCAATCGCTACTGTATGCGACAAAGCTGGGGCCTAAAGCCTATACGCTGGTCGACCTGGGTCATCATCTTCCGAATGCGAATATCGAACAGATAGTATCGTTGTTGCTGATGGAGGGTAAATTGGGCGGTTTTCATTTCAATGATTCCAAATATGGCGACGATGATCTGACAGTCGGCAGTATCAAGCCCTACCAGCTGTTCCTTATCTTCAACGAACTGGTAGAAGGTATGGATGCCCGTGGGATGAACCATGCCACCGACCTGGGCTGGATGATCGATGCCTCGCATAATGTAAAGGATCCGTTGGAGGATCTGCTGCAATCCGTCGAGGCGATCCTGTTGACCTATGCACAGGCGCTGCTGGTCGACAGAAAGAAGCTGGTGGCTGCGCAGCAGGATAATGATGTGGTGGCTGCGCAGGAGATTTTGCAGAGCAGTTTTCGGACCGACGTTCGTGCGTTGGTGGCGGAGGCGCGGCTGCGGGCTGGGGGAGCGCTGGATCCGCTGAGGGTTTATCGAAGTGAACAGATTCGCAAACGGCTGATAAAAGAAAGAGGCGCAAGTAAGGTGGCCACGGGCTTATGAATGTCATTGCTATATTGGATGTCGGAAAGACGAATAAGAAGCTGTTACTATTCGACGAGCAGTACAAGGTCGTATGGGAACGATCCATGGCTTTCGATAACGCTGTCGATGAAGATGGGGAGTCCTGCGAAGATTTACGGCAGCTGACTTCATGGGTAGGCGAGTCGCTGACCATGGCGTCGGCACTGGCCGATATCCACATCCGGGCGGTCAACTTCTCTGCTTACGGAGCCAGCTTTGTGCATCTGGGCGAGGATGGGCAGCCGGTAGCGCCGTTGTACAATTATCTGAAAGCCTATCCCGAGGCGTTGCGGAAAAAGTTTTATAAATCTTACGGCGGGGAAGTGACCTTTTCCATGTTGACGGCCAGCCCGGTGCTGGGCAGCCTGAATTCGGGTATGCAGCTTTACCGGATCAAGCATCAGTTGCCGGAATTGTATGACCGTATCCATTGTTCGCTTCATTTGCCGCAATACCTCAGCTATCTGCTAACAGGCAAGACATTTTCCGACATTACCAGCATCGGGTGTCACACCAATCTCTGGAATTTTGCGCAGCAACAGTATCATGAATGGGTTTATCGCGAAGGGATCATCGACAAGCTGGCGCCCATCGTGCCTTCTACCAGTGTGCAGCCGTTGGCTCCGGGTGGGGGGACGGTATCCGTCGTGGGAGGGAGCATGGCAGAGGGCGCGGGTGGGGGGGGAGGAGTGATTGTGGGTAGCGGGGCGACGCCGGTTATTGCGGGTATCGGGCTGCATGACAGCTCGGCGTCGATCATTCCTTACCTGGAAAGTTTTCGCGAGCCCTTTGTATTGATCTCGACAGGCACCTGGTGCATTACCATGAACCCTTTCAACGATGAACCGTTGACTGTCGCGGAATTGCAACAGGATTGTCTTTGTTATATGAGTTATCTGGGACGACCGGTCAAGGCGGCGCGATTATTTGCGGGTCATGAACATGAGCAGCAGGTGAAGCGGCTGGCCGATCATTTCCATGTGTCCCCGGCTTTTGCGACTACGGTTGCTTTCGATCCGGCCTGTGTGGCTGGTTTACGCGAAAAGGAAGAGCAGACGGCGGCGTCTGCAGGGGCAGGTGGCGCCAAGGTTCGTGAGGGCGGCAGGGTTGGGAAGATGCATGGGGCCAGTCGGGCGGGGCGGGGCGGGAAAGTCGCCGCTGCGTTGAAAGCATCTGTCTTCGGAAAACGAGAGTTGGCGGCCTTCGATAGTTTCGAACAGGCGTATCACCAGCTGATGATGGATATTATGGAACAGCAAGTCGCCAGTACCCGGCTGGTACTGCACGGGGCAGATGTCCGGCGTGTTTTCGTGGACGGGGGTTTCGGCAGAAATCCGGTGTATATGCATCTGCTGGCGGCGGCTTTCCCGGATATGGAGGTATTTGCGGCGTCTATTCCCCAGGCGACGGCGATGGGTGCTGCGCTGGCCATACATTCTCATTGGAATAAACGTATATTGCCAGGAGATATCATTGAATTGAAATATTATAAGTGATTTTGTATGCGAGTGGGATTGTTTATACCTTGTTATGTAGACCAGTTTTATCCGCAGGTTGGTATAGCTACGCTAAGGCTGCTGGAAAAATTTGGTTGTGAAGTTGTGTATCCTCCTGGTCAGACCTGCTGTGGGCAGCCGATGGCTAATTCGGGCTTCGGGCATTTGACGCAGGGGTGCGATTCTCTTTTTATCAAAAATTTTTCTTCCTTCGATTATATTGTGGCGCCGTCGGGGAGTTGTGTGCTGCATATTAAGGAGCATTTACATGCGGCGGGTGGGCACGGCGCAGATGCGGAGGCCGATCGTGCGGGGAGTGAGGAACATTCGGCGACTGGTGATGATGACGCGGCGGCGAAGATTCGGGGTAGCATTTATGAACTCGTCGAGTTCCTGACGGATGTGCTGAAGGTCGAGCAGCTGGATGCTTCATTTCCGCATAAGGTGGGATTGCATCAGAGCTGTCATGGGCAGCGGGGGTTGAAGCTGGCACAGATGAGCGAGCTGATGGCGCCACCCTTCTCCAAACCGGAGAGACTGTTGAAGCTTGTTAAGGGCATTGAGCTTGTCGGGCTTGACCGGAAGGATGAATGCTGTGGATTCGGCGGCACTTTTTGTGTCACGGAAGAAGCGGTATCGGTGAAGATGGGTAAGGACCGGGTCGCCGATCATGTCCATCATGGAGCGGAATATATCACGGCCGCGGATATGAGTTGCCTGATGCATCTGGAAGGTATATTGCATCGTCAAAAGAGTACCGTGCAGGTTAAGCATATTGCGGAAATATTGAATGGCCAGCCATAATATTGTGTGGGGCCGGAGATCCAAATGAACAATCATGAACGCTAACAATAAAGACCACGCTGCGCTGGCCGATGAGTTCAACAAGGATGAGCCGCGGGTAGACTGGCATGACCAGACGCTGTGGTGGGTACGCCAGAAAAGAGACCGGGCGGCAGGACAGGTTGCCGACTGGGAGGTATTACGGGAGACCGCATCGCGGATAAAGGATAATGTATTATCCCGACTGAGCGAATATCTACAACAATTCGAGGCTGCGGCTACCGCCAATGGCATCGTCATACACTGGGCAGCGGATGCGGCGGAACATAACGAAATCGTCCTTTCCCTGCTGAAGAAGCATGGCGTCGACCAGATGGTGAAAAGCAAATCCATGCTGACGGAAGAATGCGGGCTGAATGAATTCCTGGAAGAAAAAGGTATAGGAGTGGTGGATACCGATCTCGGTGAGCGTGTTGTTCAGCTGGCCGGCGAGCCACCCAGCCATATCGTATTGCCTTGTATCCATAAGAAAAAGGAAGAGATCGGTGAGATCTTCCATGAGCATCTGGGTACGCCGAAAGGCAATGCCGATCCGCAGTTCCTGACCCATGCGGCTCGTCTGCATCTGC